>JBBRIK010000386.1:0-5940 GCA_038221045.1 Gemmatales bacterium | reverse complement strand
GATGACCGCGTCGGCTTCTTGCCCCTGCATCTTGTCCACCGTGTCCACGAAGGGGGTCGTCGTCCAGTTGCGCAGATTGGCCAGTTCGCGCTGAATGGCCAGGATCTGAGCGTGATGCGGGCTGACGACGAAGACGCCCTCGCGAAAGAAACGCGCATCGTCGCGGTAGGGCAAACCCTCACGCAGCGCGACCACCAACTGAGCCACCAGGTCCGCCTCGATGGGATTCGCTCTCGACGCGCGGATGCCGTCAAGAACGACGACCACCAGCGGATAGGCCGGGTCGAGGCACGCTTGCACCAGTGGATCGACCGCGCTTTTCGGCCGGAATGCCAGTCGCTGTCCCGCCACGCGGGCATCGCTGGGACGATAGCCGGGACCATAGAGGAGACGGGCGGTGAAACTCGTCAGCACGTCGTTCATGCGGAAGTTTTCGAGCAACTGGGTCACGATGCCGGTCGAACGAGTCGCGACCTCGAACAGAGAACGATGCAAGGCGGGCGTGCCGTCCTGACTCTCGGGATAGGAGCCGGCGACGATGGGCGGCAATTGCAGATGATCGCCCGCCAGGACGAGCCGGCCCTCCGCCGCGACAAGACTGATGGCGACAGCGGCGTCCGGCACGCGCACCTGGGACGCCTCGTCGATCACTACGAGATCGAATGGTTCCAGAGCGTCGAACTTCTTCAGGCACGAGAACGCCGTCGCTCCCAGCACAGCGACCTCGGACGATTCCAGCCAGAAGGGTGCCTCGTCCTCGGTGACGGTCTCGATGTTGGCTGGAGTGCCTTGCCAGTACTTCGCCTTGGCGACGGCGAGGTCGATGCCCAACTCGCCCTGGCGCTGGACGATCTTCCGCAGCAGGTTTTCGATGGCGGCATGGGTGAAGGCCGTCACCAGGACGCGAAAGGGTTTCCCCGCGTGAACGTGGGCGGCGGCGAGGGCGAGAATGGCCGTGGCGAGGAAGTGCGTCTTGCCCGTACCCGGCGGCCCCCACACCGCCGTCACTTTCTGCGAGCTGATGGCGCGGAACGCCTCCGCCTGACTCGGCGTGAAGCCCAGCCCCGGCAGCAGAGTGTGCGCCTTCGCCTCGGCCTTCTTCGGCAGGGGTAGGGGTGACGCGACCTGTCCGGGTTCGCCCAGCAGATCGAGGAACAGACGCGCGCGATTCTTGTCGCCGTCGAGCCGTCGCAAGAACGTCACAACTTCATCGGTGATGAAATCGGTGAAGCGCGGATAGAGCAGGAAGCGCTCGCCGCGCCGGGCCGGCGACCCCTTGAACCCGCGAATGAACTTCACACGCAGGAGTGTCCGCTTCTCGTCCGCGATCACCTCCTCAACACCGACGACGGCGCGGTACGGGCTATCGCTGCCGCCGTGGTATTTGCTGCGGTACCAGTAGTCGGCATATTCGACCTGTGCGCGCCGGCCTTCGTCGCTGTCGCGCACCAGCAGCCAGGCCGGGAACCCGCCCGTCTCCGGCTCGACGATCAGATCGCCGATCACCTCCAGGGTCGATTCGTCGAGCGCCTTCAACTCGATCGCCTGGCCGAGCAACACCTGTGTCGGCCTCGCCTCGACGCGAGCCTCGCGCACCGCCAGGCAGCGCAGCAGGCTCTCGTAGCGCGTGAAAAAGGAGAGCCGGGACAGCAGCGGATGGCGCAGACCCGCGCCGGCAGGGAGGGTGAACTTCGGCGGCCAGGTGTGCAGATGAGGCCCAGCACGCTCGCGGACGGCGCGAAGCAGAGCGGAGACGGCATGGAGATAGAGCCGGCCCTGATCCGCAATCTCGATCAGGTTCTCGCTCTTGCCGTTGTACCAGGCGGCATGGAGCGATTCGGCCCGGAAGCCATGACCGAGCGCGAAGTGATAGTAGTCGCGGCGCGTGTAGGTGAACGATGCCCGCAGGGCAACGAGCATCTCCGGCAGCGTGTACGACACCTCGACCGGCAGCGCGAGCAACTGCGTGACGGCGTCGAGCAGGACAACGACGGGATAGGCGACCTCACTGCCGGGATGGCTGTCGGCGTGCATCAGTTCCGGTCCCTGGAAGTGATACAGCAGCGTCATGGCCGGGCCGGCGAGTTCCGGCTCGCGCATCGCTTCAAGGAGGCACTGAAAGAGCAGGCCGCGTTCCTCCTCGCTGTGCGTGTACGCTTGCAGGCTGATCTGGTCCTTCCACTCGGCTCGCTTCAGGTTGTAGCGATGCACTTCCTGCAAGAGATCGTGCAACAGCAGGATGAACGATCGCCTGACGATGACGGCGTCGGCCGGCGTCGCGGCCACCCAGACCGCCGGCCGGGGGCGTCCCTCCTCGCCGAGCAATTGCCGGGTTGTGGCGCTTGAGAGAATCTCCTCGCGCACATCGTCGCGGGCGCTGAGAGAGAGGCCGGCGAGATAGATCACCTTGCCAAGCGGCTCCTGCTGGAGCGTCAGGAACAGGGCGACGTTCTCGCCCTGGGGCAGAGCGGTCGAGGAGGAACCGTGCAGACGCGGCTCGGAGTTTTCGAGGGCGGCGACGTGGTTTTCGAGGCGATGGCGCTTGCCAGCGAGCGAGGCGCAGCGGTCCAGCACCTCGTCGGCGTCGGCGCGTTTGAGGAAACCGCCGAGTTGCGTCAGCGTCTTCACTCCTTCCTGGCGCAGATGGCGCTTGCCATAGGTGGTCAGGGCCGGCAGCCGGGAGACGTCGTTCTTCTGTCTCATCTCCGCACGGCAATGGCTGAAGAACTCGCACCACTCGCAACGCGGATAGAGATGCCATTCCGCCTCGCGCGCCGACGACTGGAGAATGCGCATCAGGTCCTGTTGCAGGAATCGTTCGAGATGAGGCCGAAAGTCGCCGAGTCCGAACAGTTCCGGCTGCGGTTGTTTGCCGAGCCAGACGCCTCCCTGATCGAGATCGACGCGGGCATCGCGGATGCCCTCGGCATCAAGGAGAGCTTTCAACTCAAGGGCATAGAAGAGGACCTGCACGCGATGGGTGAGCCGCAGTCCCGCGCCGCGTTTGACGTCGAGAATGCGGAGCAGCCGGCCGCCGTTGGGATCGGGCAGCACTTCGATGAGATCGGGATGATTGTCGCTGATGGTGACGCGAACCGGGTCAATGCCGTGGCGTTCGTAGAAGGCCTGCGGCGGGACGAGAGTGGCCTGGTAGAGATAGCGCCCCGGCGGTTCCGTGCGGAGATGATGCAGCGTCTGTTCGGGCGCGAGGCGGCGAGTGTGGAGTTCGCCAGGACCATCGGCGAGGACCGCCTTGCCGGCGAGGAGTGTTTGGAGGACTTCCTCTTCCCAGCGATGACCGCTCTGGAGGATGGACTCGATGAGGGGGCTGTGATCGAATTCCGGGGCGGGAATGCCTTCCTTCTTGCGCTGTTGCGGCGAGGCGGAGGTGAAGTAGAAGAAGCGCTGGCAGTCGTGGAAGAAGTAGCGCGCGATGGCCGACGGATTGGTGCGAAAAGGAGGAGTCCGGCTGCGTGTCATGAGGGTGATCTGCCGCGAGTTCGCGCGAGGGGTTCGTGCGTCTATGAATTATACTTGACGCAGTTTGATTTGATACGCCGGTTAGCCGCGATGCGGAGTCTTCGGAGCGGAGCGCTAGACCCGCGAGAGGGAACGCTCCGCTCCGAAGACTCCGCGTCGCGGCTAACCGTAGAGCACGCGCAGGTAGGTCTCCCCTCGTCTGCGGCCGCTCACACACGGCTTCCGCGAATCTTTTCGACTTCTTCTCTCAGCACCCGTTTCCGCAGGCGCAGACTGAAGACGATGCAAGGGACCAATGCCGAGATCCACAGGAGAATGCCCCCGGCCCTGAGCAGCGACGAAGTGAAGTTTATCCAGATGGTCGCAACCATCATCCCGCCGAACACTACCACCAGAATACCAGGGGCGCAGCCATCCGAGGCTCGCTCTTCAACCGCGGATTCCACTTGTTTCTGCTCGGACGCGGACAACCCCAACTCGGCCAGAGTCCACCCCAGGTAACGCTGTACCCTGGCGCCGACGTGGCATCCGGCCACGAAGACCTGAACGGTCATCAACCAGGGAAGCCATGTCTCGGAATCCATGCGCGTTGCTCTCCGGCTTGGGGACCGCATCGCGACGCCCGTCATGAGGCGTGGGGCCGCCAGACGAGGATCTCCCCCTTGCCTGGGACCGACGTGTCCCCCGTGTAGCGCTGATAGGCGCCGGCCCGCTCTTCACAGGGGATGGAGAAGCCCATTGCCTGCAGGCTCTTCGCGTACAGCCGCAAGAACGTGGGATTGTAGGCGCAGGCGTAGGAGAAAGTGGGCATGAGACGGAGCGGCGTCAAGGAGATGATCGTCCCTCGGACCATCCACGCGCCGGTGCGGATCTCGGCCCCACTCATCAGGACAATCGTCCCGCCCTTCATCTGCAAGCCGGCGAAGTCTCGCACCGGTCCCTTGACCGCGATGACCCCCCGTCTCATCCGCATCCCGATTTCCATGCCCGCCGAACCCTCGACGAGGATGGTGCCGCCCTTCATCCCCGCGAGGCTTCCCCGGTACGCCGCCCCGATCTGTCCGCCGGCGTTCCCACCGATGTGAATAAGCCCGCCCGACATCTCGGCCCCGACCCAATCCGAGGCGTTGCCCGTAACCTCGATGGTCCCACCCTTGAGGTAGGCTCCAAGGTGCATTCCGACGTCGCCGAGGATGGTGATTCGACCGCGCGTCATCCCTCGACCGATCCACTTCACACGGCCCGCGTCCCCGCGCACCTCCAGGTCGTCGCTGCCTGCGCCCTCGACCTCGAAGAAATCGTCCATGCGACACTGTCGCTTGCCCAGGAACACCGGCAGGGCGCACACCTCGCCATGCCCCAAAGGCGCGATCACGTCCGGCGTGAAGACCTCGGTCTCCAGCGGGACAATGGGGCGTTCCTTGAGGGTGAAGATCGTCTTGCTCATTCGGTCGGTTGCTTGCAGTCGTGGACGTCCGGGTGTTCGATGCGGTCCATCTCCACCGGGTAATTGTCGAACGACATCGTGTAGTATTGCTGGAACAGCGGGCGGATGAAGTCCTCGATCTTCTCGTCATAGGTGGGATGGACGACGATCCCCTTGCCCTCGACGGTCTTGCGGATCTCCCCCTCTTCGATGACCACCTCGCCGCCCTTGATGACGTAGCGCGGGTAGGAGAACATCTGCACGACATCCTTGCTTTCGTTGTAGATTGCCACGTCCGCATCGGCCCCGACGCCCAGAGTCCCCTTCCGCGCCAACCCCAGCGCCCGTGCGGGTCCGGCCGAGGTAATGATGGCAATCTCGAAGAGCGTGTACTCGCGGGTCAACTCCGGAAGGATGATCCGCTTCAGCGCCTTGGGCGGCAGCCTTTTCAACTGCTCCTTGCGGAAATCGGCATTCATCAGGAGGTGAATGATCTCGGGATAGCGCCAGAACGCCGCGCCGTTGGGATGGTCGGTGGTGAGGTAGATCCTCCAGGGATCGTCGATGAGCAGCAGCAGTTCCAACCCCACCGCCCACTGCACGGCGTTGACCAGGTTTTTTTCCTTGTAGGTGTACGGGACGACGCCGCAGCCCGTCTCGTTCTCCACGTCGATGTTGCCCCACTTGCGGCCGGTCAACTTGTAGAGCAGATGCTGCCAGGGGCCGTCGGCCGTGATCGTCACGGTGTTGCCGAACAGTACCGCGCCGGCATCGGTCGTCAGGTTCTTGTGGGCGTTGAAATACTCGGCGATCTTGACCGACTCCGAGCGCATCGTCAGCCAGTCGTCCCCGCCGTAGGCGTGGTACTGCATGTGAGCGATGTGCGCCCGGTTGCCCTCCAGCACCTTCATCGTCTCGATGGTCGTCGGGTAGTTGCCCGGCGCGCCGAGGTTGTTGCAGTGCAGATGCACCGGGTGCGGCAGGCCCAGCTCGTCCACCATGCCGGCCAGGGCCGAGACGATCATCGCCGGGGT
>JBBRIK010000385.1:0-5948 GCA_038221045.1 Gemmatales bacterium | reverse complement strand
GACGCGGGCCTGCGCATCATCGGGCCGGCTCACTATGGAGTCAGCCCCTATGCGCACGGCACCGGCACCGAGGGCGGACTGTTCCCGCAGGGGCCGGCCCTGCTCAAGGAGATGCAGCGCGTCGGCATCATCCTCGACGTGACGCATCTCTCAGATCAGTGCTTCGACGAAGCGCTGGACATTTACGAGGGCCCCGTCCTGGCGAGCCATCACAACTGTCGCGCGCTCGTCCCCGATCAGCGGCAGTTGACCGATGCCCACATCAAGAAGCTCATTCAGCGAGGAGCAGTCATCGGAGCGGCGATGGACACCTGGATGCTGGTCCCCAACTGGGAACGCGGCAAGACGACTCCCGAGCAGACGGGGGTCTGCCTGAACACCGTGGTCGATCACATCGACCGCGTCTGCCAGTTGGCCGGCAACGCCCAGCACGCCGCCCTGGGAACGGACCTCGACGGCGGCTTCGGCAAGGAGCAGTCGCCGCTCGACCTGGACACCATCGCCGATCTGCAAAAGGTCCCCGCTCTCCTGCGCCAGCGCGGCTACGACGAAGACGCTATCGAGGGCATCCTGTATCGCAACTGGGTCCGTTTCTTCGAGAGAGCCTGGACGTCACCTCGGTAACTCCAATGACCAGAAACGGACCGATATTGGTCCTCGGTCATCGGTCATTGGGATTTGTCGACGAGGGGCGGGAGAGGCGAGCGGGGCCAGTAATGGCCCCGGTAGTTCGTCAAACCGGGGCCAGTAATGGCCCCGGTAGTTCGTCAAACCGGGGCCAGTAATGGCCCCCGTAGCTCGTCAAACCGGGGCCAGTAATGGCCCCCGTAGCTCGTCAAACCGGGGCCATTACTGGCCCCGCTCGCCGGGTCCGAACAGGAGAAGTAGTATTGCCCACTTCTCTTTCGCGCTGAGCGTCCCTCCGCTCGTGGGAATGCTTTGTCAGGGCAGGTGCATCTGTGGGTTCGTCTTTCTCGATCACGACGTTGATGCTGCTCCTTTTGGTGCAGGGAGCGGGAAGCCTGTTCCTCGCGCTGCTGCTGGGAACGCTGTTCGCGTATCGCCGTCAGCCCACACTGCTGTTCTGGGCGCTGGCCTGGTTGTGCAACGGTCTCTTTCTGCTGGCTTACTCGCTCAGTCATCACGCGGGCACAATGGACCCAGCGCCCTTCCGGTGGGGGGGAGGCCCCTGGCTCACCCAATTCGCAATCCTGGCTGGCTGGTGCAATGCCGCGTTCTGGATGCTGAGCCTCGAACCATTCCTTAGGGAGGTCCGAGGCACACGTCCTCTCACGGCCGGGGTCTTGCTCCTGCGATCGATCCTCGTCCTGCCGCCGATCCTTCTCCTGGCCCCGCGTCTGTCGGCCATGCAGCAGAACGCCGCCATTGAGTTCGCTCTCGCCCTCGTCCTGGTCGTCGCAACCCTCATCGGGGGATTGCACTGGCATCACACGCGCCGCGTTCCCGGGCTCCTGCTGACGGCTGCCCTCGGGATCAACGCCCTGGACAATTTCCACCTGGCGTCCTACCACCTGTGGACGACGGAGACAGGACTGACGCAGCACTATACCCTCTATGCCGCCCTCGCCGATCTGGCCTCTGAGACGCTCCTGGCCGTTGCCACCCTCCTGTTCCTCATCGATGCCGAGCAATTCCGGCTTCGGCGCACGGTCGCTCAACTGGAGGAATCGGAGCAATGCTTCCGGCTGCTCTTCGAGTACTCGGGCGTCGGCATGACGCTGCTCTCGCGCGACGGCAGAATTCTCCAGGCCAATCCCGCGCTGCTGCACATGCTCGGCTACCCGGAGGAGGAATTGCGCGGACGGCGGTTGGTGGAATTCGTCCATGCCAGTGATGCCACCAAGGACACCCTCAATGCGCCCGCTCCTGGCGACACGCCCTCGTTCTACGAACGTGAGAAACGCTACGTCCGCAAGGATGGCGAGTCGATCTGGGCGCGTGTGCTGCGCGTCCCCATCCGCGACGCGGCCGGCGAAACGCAGCATTACGTCGGCGTCTTGATCGACATCACTCAGCGAAGGCGAGCCGAGGAGCAACTCGCACAGAGTGAGCAGCGTTACCGGCTTCTGAATCAGGTGGCTCGCGATGGTATTCACGTCACCGACGAGACCGGCCGGTTCCTCGAGGCCAATCCCGCCTTTTGCTCCATGCTCGGTTACGAGTCCGATGCCTTGCTGGCGATGCGCCTCACCGACGTCGCCGACGAGGCCGCAGCCTTGGGGCTGCATCTGGAGTCGGTCCTCAAGCGGGGAGGAGATCGGATCGAGACGAGGCTGCGGAGACGCAATGGGACCGTCATCGACGTCGAGATGAGCGGCGCTCTTCTCGATCTGGAGGGAAAGAAACTTCTGCACGGCATCTGCCGCGACATCAGCGAGAATAAACGAGTTCAAGAAAAGCTCCAGGAGGAGCGCGACTTCGGCCGTCAGGTTTTGGAGGCGGCCGACGTCCTGATTTTCGTCGTCGATCCGCTGGGCCGGATCGTCCACTTCAACGGCACCTGCCGGACGGTCCTGGGCTACCGCGAGGAGGAGGTGCGCGGCCGGTTCTTCTGGGACGTCCTGCTGCCGGAACGCAATGGTTTGCTGGTCCGCGACGCTCACCATCAACTCATCGAGACGCCCGGCGAGGCACCGCTGGCTCATGAAATGCACTGGCGTACCCGCGAGGGTCAGGAACGCCTCGTGACCTGGCGAAACGCCGTCGTGAACGACGCGCAGGGGCAGGTCCGGTACGTCATCAGCACGGGACAGGACGTGACGGAACAGCGACAACTCGAAGACCAGTTGCGGCAAGCGCGGAAACTCGAATCGCTGGGAACGCTGGTGGGCGGCATCGCTCATGATTTCAACAATCAACTCACAGTCGTCCTCGGCAATTTGACCATGGCGCTGGGCGACGTTGGAGCACTGGACGGCGGGCTGGCAGGAACACTGCAACTCCCGCTCGCCCAGGCAGAGCAGGCGGCCCAGCGCTGCGCCGAGATCACGCAGCGCCTGTTGACCTTCAGTAGCGGTAAGGTGGGGACGGCCAGCCGGCTTGCCCTGAACGAGGCTCTTGACGAGACTGTTCAGCATCTGCGGCAAGAACTGCCTCCCGGCATCGAATTGAAGGTTCATCAGGAACCTGGACTGTGGCCGATTGTCGGCAACGCCTCTCAGTTGCAACAGGTGTTGCTCAACCTGTCGGCCAACGCGCGGGAGGCGATGCCGAAGGGGGGAACGCTGACGCTCACGCTGGTCAACCGCGTCGTGCAGCCTCGCGATTGCCTCCTCAACCTGGAGGCCCGCCCTGGCCGATTCGTCGAACTGACGGTGGCGGACACGGGCGGCGGCATGACAGCCGAGGTGCTCGGCCACCTGTTTGAACCGTTCTTCACGACCAAGGAGCCGGGACAGGCCGCCGGCATGGGGCTGGCCCTCGTTTACGGGATCGTCAAGGCGCACAAGGGCTGGATCAGCGTCCAGAGTGAACCGGGCCAGGGAAGCACCTTCCGCATCTATCTTCCGGTTGTGGGGTCCGTGGCAACGACTCGACCCGCGGAAGGACCGGTAGAGCGCGGCTCGGAATGCATCCTCGTCGTCGATGACGAGGACCTGATCCGCTCCCTGGTCGAGACGATCCTGCAGCGCAGCGGCTACGACGTCCTTACTGCCAGCGATGGCGACGAGGCGCTCGACGTCTACCGCGCCAATCGCGAACGCATCGCTCTGGTGCTGCTCGACTACTCGATGCCCAAGATGAACGGTCTGGAAGTGCTGCGCGAGATGCTGAAGATCGATCCGCGCGTCTGCGTCGTCTTTTCGAGCGGGTTCACGCGCGACAGCGATAGCAGTCATCTGCTCACCAGCGGAGCGCGCGACCTCGTTCCCAAGCCGTATCATCCAGACGCTTTGCTCCGGGTCATCCGCCGCGTCCTTGATCAGGATCGCATCTCGTCCGTGTCGAGTCCGGACGCCAGGGGTTGACACCCATTGCCGTGTATTATTTCCCGCATCCCGAAAAATCCGCTCAAGGGCGCGAGTGAATGCTTGCACCCTCCTCTCCGACGGAGTACGATCTCTCTGTTTCATTCCGATTCGCCTCCGGGTTCATTTCTGGTTATGCTTGTACAGGGTCTGTGACACGAGACTGAAGCGTTCAGGAGAACGCGCCAATGTTGAGCCGTCATCTGGTCTGCCCGCACTGCCGGGCTACGCTGAAAACCGCTTCCGCGGCGGGGACTCACATTGCCTGTAACGCCTGTCAGGGCCGCATGACCGTTCCCGAAACCGTGATCCCCCAGGCCAGCCGGAACGAGGCAGCCGATACGTCCGCGGATATCTTCTTCGGGCAGGACCTCCCCAGCGACGAAGCACAAGGGCCTCTCTCTCTGAAGGGAATTCGTCCCCGGCCTCTTCAGAGCATCACGCTGGGCGATTTCCAAATCCTCCGCAAGCTCGGCACCGGCGCGATGGGCGCGGTCTATCTCGCCCGCCAGCGCAGCCAGCAACGGCTCGTTGCCCTCAAGGTCCTTTCCCGCGCCCTCAGCGAGCGGGGCGCGTACGTCCTCCGCTTCAATCGCGAGGCCGAGGTGATGGCCCAGCTCGATCATCCTCACATCGTCAAACTGTACGGCATCGGCGAGGAACAGGGCTTGCACTATCTCGCGATGGAGTTCATCGACGGCTTGACGCTGACGGCATTGCTGGAGAACCGGGGAGGCCAACTCGGCGTAGGCGATGCGCTGTACGTCATTCTTCGCTGTGCGAACGCGCTCGGACACGCTCACGAACTCGGTATCATCCATCGCGACGTCAAGCCGTCCAACATCATGATCGGCCAGCTCGGCCAGGTGAAACTCGCCGATCTGGGATTGGCCCGCCCGGTCGAGACCGATCTGTCGTTGACGGAGAGCGGCCTCGGCCTGGGGACGCCGCACTACATGGCACCGGAACAGGCTCGCAGCGCTCGTCATGCCGATGCACGCTCCGACCTCTACTCGCTGGGCTGCGCCCTGTATCGGATGCTGACCGGCGCTCTTCCGTTCGACGAGGACAGCGCCATCGAGTTGATGCTGGCCAAGGAGCAGGGACTGTTTCCTTCGGCCCGGCGGCGCAACAGCGACGTACCGCCCCGGCTCGATCTGATCATCGACAAGATGCTCGCCCGAAATCCCAAGCTCCGCTACCAGACCTGTGCGGAACTGATCCGCGATCTGGAAGGGCTGGGGTTGGCTCGCTCGAATCTGAGCTTCAATCCCCTTCATGCGCTGGCTGGGCCAACGACTCCGGTCGGCAGCGCTCACGTCGAGGTCCTTCTGATCGATGAGGATGCCGGCGCCGTCATGCTGGCTCAGGAAGCTCTCGCGGAATGCGCGACGCCCAGCAATCTGTCCGTGGTCGGCGTTCCCGCTGATGCCCTGGCGTTTCTTGCCCGCCAGGGCAAGTACGCGATGGCCCCTCTGCCGAACTTGATCCTGCTGGGCAAGGACCTGCTCGACCGTGGCGGGCTGGATCTGGTCCTCGCGGTGAAGACGAACCATGAATGGCGGCACATCCCGCTGATCGTCCTGACGACCTCCGATAAGGCGACAGACGTTCTGCTGGCTCATGGGATCGGGATCAACATGCAAATCAGCACCCCCGAAGATCTGAAAGGTTTGCAGAACCTGCTCAGCAAGTCGCCGTGCGATTCCACCGTGACTGTCGTTCGTCTGCCCTGATTGCCGTCTTGATCCTCTCCCGTCGCGGGCCGTGGCACAGGCTTCTTGCCTGTGCTGTCCATCAGGACGACGAAAAGACGGTCCAGTGAGCCGCATCGAGCGAATCCCACGCATTCACGCGTGTTTTTGCTGTTTTCTCGCTGCGCGGTTGTGGTTTCGTTGCCGGCTCCTTGTCGCTTCGTTGCGGCTTCGATGTCGTTTCGATGCGCGTTGCTTGCGGCTC
>JBBRIK010000384.1:0-5949 GCA_038221045.1 Gemmatales bacterium | reverse complement strand
CTCAACTTCCGGACTAGCCGCTTGCAGCAGGAGCGTTTCGACAATCTCCTTGCGCGGCATTTCTTTGGGAATGCGCAGCCAGCAGGGCAGAAACCCGGCCAGAGCCGGCGACTCCCCGTGGAAACAATCAAAGAAAGCCTTCCGCTCTGCAACCGTCTTGCCCGCCCCGCTGCTGGCGATCAGCACCACGCCGTACTCGGCCTTCTCGCGCGTCAGTTTGACGAGCAGGTTCGTCAGCTCCGTGAAAGGTTTCTTGGGAGGCTCCACCTCCATGATCGGCACCGGTTTGTAGGTCGGCATGTCCGGATAGCCCGAGTATGGCCAGAGACGGCGATCCACTTCGTAGAAGAACGGCTCAGGATGGACATACTTGCGAAGCTGCTCCGTGAAGGCCACTTTCGCCCGCTCATAAGCGTCGCCGTCAAGTGCTCCATGGCGTTCGCGGTAAGCTTCCGACCACGCCACGTTCAGCACGGAGCGATACAGTCCGTCGAGTGCCAGGACGTCCTTGAGCAGGTCGCGATACGAGTCGTGATCCGCCTGCCCCAGCTCGCGCGAGATGTGCCAGCGAAGAAATGTCCGCGTGTGGTCAACCGCGCCATCTGGCATCGAGCAAACTCCTCGCGAAGGCCGAGTGCTATTCCTGCTTCGGCCCGAAAAGGGTCTTCCGCATGTCCCTCAGGAAATAATCGTGGTGTAGATCGCTGGTAACGAAGATCACCTGAGCGATGCAGTTGTGGAGTTCAGCCACGAAACGCAACACGTCACGGAAGCGATCCTTTTCCCAGCGTGGTCCACCGACACCTTCTGACGACTGTTTACCACGAGCAGCAACCGGCCGCTTCGACTCTCAACCGCATTCCGCAGGGCATCTTTCAGCGATCTTTCGAGGTCCAGGCCAGGCCAGCCTTCAATGATAGTCCGATCAATTGGCAATGCGCCGCGCCGCGGTCGAGTCAGATGGCGTTGAAGCCGGCCGCGAAAAAAATCTGTTCCGACCGCTTCTTCTTGTTGACACCGATTTCGACAGCAACAAGGAGCGGACGATGAAAAAGGCTACTCGAACGGGTCGTCAGACCTTCCGCCAGGTGTACGAGGAACTTCGCGGGCCGGCCGCCCACTCCCTGTGGCGAAAAGCCCGGCTGGCGTCCCGGCTGCGGCACCAGGCCCGGGCGGCAGGCGCGTGGGCCTCGGCCCGCGTCATGAGCACGATCAAGGTCCGGGCAATCCGCCAGGCCGCGTCCGTGGCCCCCGCAGGCTGAGTCACGATGGCTGATGTGACGGACCATCCGCATCTGATCTCCGTCCGTTTCATGCGTCAAGGCCGGCTGCACCTACCCCGGCTGACTCAGGAGTGATTGGCGCCGACAGGTCGGTTGTGACACTCGTGACGATCAGGCGCGAGAACGTCAACGCGTAGTCGTCCGCCCGGAGTATCTTCGATCACCGCTCTCTCCGGGCCGGCGTGTTATCGCTCCGATGGCCTCGACGGTTCCCTCCAGGTGCCGCGCAGGAAATATTCGTGGTGCAAATCGCTGGCAACGAAGATCACCTGAGCATTGCGGTTCGGGAGTTCGTTCACGAAACGCCACAGGTAACCGATTCGCTCCTTTTCCCCCGCGTAGTCCACGGACACGCTCTGACGGCTGTACACCACGAGCAACAACCGCTCGCTTCGACTCTGAACCGCGCTCCGCAGGGCATCTTTCAGTGTGTGATTGGAAACTAGATGAGGCCAGCCCTCCTTCAGGCCGCGCAGAATTTGCTGGAGAATACGATCAGCGGGAGCAGCAGCGTTTGAGCCGGCCACTTCTTCCGCGGGGGACAACGGGAGAAGCACGGGAACCTGGACATCGGCGGCTGATGCTGCCCTAGCCCCATTTCCCGCACCCTTCCGTTCGATGGTCGGTCAGTTTCCGGTGAGGAGCGGCAGGCGGCTCATTTCATTTCACCCCCTCGATTCTACGCCGCGTCTTCCCCTTCGCGTTGTCTTTTTCGGTTTTATCCGCTGCGACGTGCTGCTTGACCTGACGCCTACTATTGAGGTGCCACTACGAGCCTGCTGCCTTGTCTCCCTGCTCCTCTCTTACCCACGGCGGCTCGATGGCGGACGCTTGGCACGGACCTACCCGCAACGACCAAACTCTGGACTGCGGGCCCTTGGCCCTCATCGTTCCGCTCCTCCAACGACTCGACGTCGCTGCCATCATCGACCGCCACTTGCCGCCCGATCCGCAATTGGCTTTCTCCCACGGACGCATCCTCAGCCTCCTGCTCGCGGCCCGACTTTACCAACCCACCGCCCTCAGCAACATCCCGGCGTGGGCCGAACGCACCGGGGCGGACCTCCTCTGGGACATCCCCGCCGACAGCCTCAATGATGACCGCCTCGGTCGAGCACTGGACGCCTTCTTCACCCAACGCCATTCCATACTGACTGCCGTCGCTGTCCGGACCGTCCATCTCGCCGATCTGTCGCTGGACCGCCTGCACTTCGACCCGACGCACCTCATCTTCCAAGGGGTCTACGAGTCCTCACAGTCACGCCCGGCGGCCACACCTTGGCCACCACCCGCCGGGGGCGATGTACCCCCGGCGCACCTTACCCGCGGCTACGGTGCGGACGACAAACTCATCCAGGTCGGCGTTACTGCCGTGGTTGATGAACTGGGGGCCGTCCCCATCCTGAGCCAGTGTTTGGATGGCAACCACAACGGCCATACGGCCATTCGCCAGCAGTGTGATTGGCTGCTGGAGGCGGGACTGTTACGGCCCGACGCCCTGCTGATCTCCGACCGCGGCACCTTCTCCGCCGAACACGTCGCACGCTTGCACCGCCACGGTTGCCATGTATTGTGTGCGGTCCCCTGGGGCGATTACCGCCAACTGTACGACACCCACGCGGCACGGCTGAACTGGCAGCCGGCCAGTTATCTCTCCATGGAGCAACAACGGCGACGCGACACCGGCTCGTCCTTGCCGCAGGAGTACTACGAGCTGGCTGTGGTCCGACACACTCTGACTGATCCCGAGACCAATCAAGCGCTCCGCTGCCGTGTGCTGTTCGTCTACAGCAGTGCCGACGCGGCCATCTGCCGCCAGACGCGCGAACGCGACCTGGTGCGTTTGCGCGACGGCCTGGAGGCGATCGCCGCGAGCGTGGCCCGCGGTCATCCACAGACCACACAAGCCACCATTGCCCGGCGGGTGACCCGACTGTTCGGCAACCGGGCCGCCGCTCATTTCTTTCGCTGGGAGATGCTGCCGTTGACGGCCGCGGAGCAAGCCGCTCTGCCACCACCGCGTCGCGGCTGCCGCCGACCCACCTGTCGCTTCCACTATGAGTTCGACGAAGCGGCGGCAGAAGCCTCGGCCGCCTACGACGGCCTGGCAGCGTTGCTGACCACCGCACCGCGGCAACACAGCGGCGACGCGCTATTCACCCAGTACAAGCAGCAGAATTATGTGGAGTTGGGCCACCACCAGTGGAAGACACCGTTGGCCGGCCGCCCGGTGTTCCTCAAGTCGCCCAGGCGCGTCGAGGCCTTGGTCGGTCTGATGCAGGTGGCGTTAACCGCCTACCAGTTGCTGGAGCGTTTCTACCGTCAAAGCGTGCCGGCCGAGGGCGCCGCCGCGGAGTTGCACCGGACGACGCAGTCCCTGTTCCGACGGTTTCGCGGCTACGGACTGATCGCGCGCACCACACGTCTGGGCCGCGTGGTCCAGGCCACCCGACTGACGCCAGAACAAACGCGCGTCCTGCGGCAATTGGGATTCCCAACACCGGCTCAGTTGTTAGCCCAAGTGTTAGCCCCACTCCCGCTCGGCTGACGCGCCAAGCCGTGACATCCGGTCTTGCCTCCGACACAGGGGTGCGGGAAATGGGCCTAGAGCAGGCGCAGCAGGGCGATCTGCTTCTGGCGGACGTACAAGAGGGCGCGCAGGGGCAGGCCTATGGGCCTCCAACGCGGATGACGCACGACCCAGGCGATCGTGACCCAGACATGGCCATAGAGGAATTTCTGGCCGGCCGGTCCCGGCGTTGGGTTGTGGTGGATGCCCGCCCCTTCGACGTGCTTGCCGTAACGCTTGGTGGGCGTGTCGTCCAGGGCCAACAGCACACGTTCGCCGGGGACGATGCAAGTGACCGCGCGGCGCAACACCACGGCCGCGACGGCGGAGGCCTTGCGTCCGAGACTGCCGAGGAAGTAATAATAGGCTCGGAAATCGCCACCGAGTCCGCCGCCGCGCAGCCAACTGGAGACGGTGCGCCGGCCGCGTGCGAAGAGCATGCCAGTGACCAGCGGTAGCAAGCGCCCAGCGACGCGGGCGTGCAGCGGCTGACGGAGGTGAACGATCCACAGAGCGAGTTCGGCGGGCAAGCGTCATGCGGCCATCCTTGGCTCTCCTGGTTGCGGTGGGGATTGTAAGCACCACCATCGTGACCGGAGAGCTTTTTTCTGTTAAGACGACTTGGGCCGGCGATCATAGGTCTTTTCGGAAAGTGCAGTCTCGGGGTAACTGCGGTATTTCTCCCCACTCATGCTGCGCGGCTTATTGGGACGTTGCCAGACGATGATGTCACCGTCCAGCCTGCTCGCGATCGTCGTGCTGCCCACACGCTCGGCCTGCACCCGCGTGACCAGATCGATCCGGAGTTGACGCAACGCGCAGAACACGAAGTAGTTGTCGAAAAGGGCGTCAGCGAGGACGACATCGCCGGGCTTCAGCGCGGGGTACATCTGCCGCAAGAGGGTGGTCGCTCCGGTGCCCTTGCCCGCGTACGGCGCGATGGCCAGGTCGTGGCAGGCACCGGTAGCCAGCGAGAGCAGCACGGTGAGCCGGGCCAGGGGGAAGCCGATCCCTGGCTGCTGCACCACCGGCTGGAGGTAGGCCGCCTGGTTCTCGGGGGTATCGGGCATGGAGACGTGAGAGCCGGCGGCGATGAAGCCGTTGCGACCGTTCCACTTCCACGCCTCGGGGAGGGTTTCCTGCAACTGCCGGGCTGTCTGCTTGGCCAGGGTGCGCAGTACGGCGGCGGGCAAGCGTGCGCGTGCGTCGCAGTAGCTGGCGGTGTTGGGCGAGCAGGACTCGAGGTCCGAGGCGGCGCGGTGGGCGAGGATGCGCGAAACGGCGTCGCGGCAGCTGTGGTCGTCGCTGAACACCTGGGAGAGGAAGCCCCAGATGGTGGTGACGGGGCTGAAGATGCGGTCGCGGAAGTTGACATCGTGCTGGTCGAGGGCATTCAGAATACTGATTTCGGTCAGGGAGTCGGCGAAAGGCAAGCCCTGGTCGCGCGCGAAGCGAGCGCGGACCTCCTCCAAAGTGGTCATGGGGTGGCCTCGAGCGACTCGGGAGACGCCTGGCGGGAGCGTCGCAGCATCTCCCGGAGGCGCGGTGAGGTTAAGACGCGGCTTGATCCCCAACCGGCGCGAGCGGAGATCGCCTCGCACCTTCATTCTACGCTCGGTACCCTTATCCTTGTGCCATTCGTCCGACACACCGCGGTCGATAAGATGTCGATAAGACCGACGCACACAACTGTTGTCTTGCTCAGATATGATTGCCAGGCTGTCCATCCACAAAACCCGTGAGATTCATCACGGTCGACCCCGCATCGTCGCCCACACGTCTTGATGTTCCGCGCTAGCTGGTAATCGGCGATTGAACGGTTCCCGCGAACCATGCTATAGAGCCTTCATGCTGAAAGCCTATATCGGAGTCGCATCCAAGCAGGGTCTCGCCCTTCTCCAACCGGAGGATGATGACACCCTGTCGCTGATCCGCCGGTATGTCCAAAGCGGCAACCGGCGGGTCGGCTTCTGGGTCGTCCTCGGCGAAGCGGAGGCCCGGTGCGTTCGTGCTCTATTCCTCGGGGGACACCGCCAAGAAGCCCTGTAGTTGCTTGACCGCTCGGTGAACTATATGGGCAGTGTTCTTCCCAGTGAT
>JBBRIK010000383.1:0-5962 GCA_038221045.1 Gemmatales bacterium | reverse complement strand
CCCACGTCCGCGATCCCCAGCGACAGCGCGAGTTGGCCGAACGTCTGACGGACTCTCCGCCCGAACTGTTGGAGCAGATCGATACTTTCTTCCACCCTACCCACGGACGCCTGAAGTTGCGTTGTCCCTCGGTCGGTGGCGCTGAGTTGATTCATTACCTCCGCGAGGACAGTCCAGAGCCGAAGGAATCGTCCTACACGATCGTGCCGCTCTCTCGCCCCGAGACGATGCGAGCACTGCTCGCTGCCGCGTTGGGAGTGCGCGGCGAGGTGCGAAAACGCCGCTGGCTCTATCGTGTCGGCTCGACGCGGATTCACTTCGATGAGGTGGACGGACTCGGCTGCTTCCTGGAGGTGGAAGTCGTCTTGCAACCGGGGCAGCCTCTCGATGAGGGACGGCAAATCGCGGAGAGCCTCCGCCGTCAACTCGACGTGTACGAGGAAGAGTTGATCGACGCGGCCTACATCGATCTGCTTGAATTGACGGGACAGGATCGCGGGCGGAATAACGTCTTGCCGCTTGCGGCTTTGCAGTCTTCTGCAAAGCCGCAAGCGGCAAGAAGTCAGCGCTGCTCGAGCTGCCAGCGGGCCTGCATGGCCAGCGCCTGGAAACGCGGCTGCCACTTGCCCTCGGCCAGTTGACGCAGCAGCTTCTTCGACTCGACCGCGTTGCCACTCTGACGCAGGTTCTGCGCGCGATCCCACAGGATCTGGGCGTTCGTCGATTCGGCAGCGAACGCCGATGCGAAGGCCTGATCCGCTAGCCCTAGATCGCCCTGCCGGCGCAGCGTCGTCGCCAGCGACACCCAGGGCGACGACTCGCCGGGCTTCAGACCGATCGGCGTCGTTTGATAGTCCCAGGCCAACTCGCGCTCCCCCAGTTGCCGTAGGATCCGTGCGGTCGTGTCACAGGCCCCCACTCCGTTCTTCGAGAGCGAGCGCCAGCGGTCGGCGGTGCGGACCACCTTCGCCAGGAAGTCCTCCGGCGGCTTCACCTTCAGCGTCACCATCGCCTCGGCCAGTGCCTGGTAGTGACCCAGCAACTGGCCGTACTCGCTGTCGATAACCGAGACGGTCATCACCTGCGGCCGATCGCGATACTCCGCGTCCAGCGCCCGTTCGAGACATTCCTTCTGCCGGGCCGCACGGTCGCTGCCCTCGGCGATACGCGCGGCCAAGCGCCAGAGGTCGGCTCGCTTCGACCACTCTGCATCCTCCAGCAGCGGCTGCAACTGACGCTCCGCCTCGACCAGCTTGCCGTGCTCATGCAAGAAATCCACCACGGCAACCGTCAGACTCAACTTCTCCTTGCGCTCGCTGACGCCCTCCAGGACCATGCCGAGCAGGTCCTGAGCGAGCGACTGATCGTCGAGCGCCCAGCACTGCTGGGCCAGGGCAAGGACGGACGGCCGCTGTTTGCTGTCAATGAGCTTGCGAGCGGTCGTACGCAGGAGCGGGTTCCAGGCGTCCTTGTCCTTGCCATCGCCGAGAAGGGCGCGGTGGAAGTCCTCGTCGATCAACAGCAGGCCGTCTTCCTTGCGGGCTGCCTCGTACAGGGCGAGAAAGGCCTGTCGCGCCTCCGGGCGCTTGCCGGCCTTCCACAAGGCGCGAGCCGACTCGTACTGCCCGGCCATCTCCATGCCAGGCGTCTTCTCGAAGTGCGGCCAGACGCGGGCCAGGGCGTCGCGCACATCACGGACGTCCTTCTCCCCCTGCTCGTCCGCGCGGGCCGTCATCAGACCCAGCAGAGCAAAGCCGAAGTGACTGTCGCGGTTCTTGTCGGCGTATTCCAGGGCCGTTCGGAGGGCGTCCTGACGCTGTTTCGCGTTGCCCTTCAGCACTTGCCCCGACTGCCAGCGCTGCAACAAAGCGTGGGTGACCGCCAGGTGACGCAGCGCTCCCTCGCCCCACTGGACGCTGCCGACGGCCCATTGACTGGCTTGCTTGAGCAGCACCGGGCTGGTGTGCAGCGCCAGGTACTGGGCCAGCGCATCGTCGCGATGCTCGGCCAGGACGTCGAGGTTCTGGGCGTCCAGGTTCTGGCCCGCGGCGGCGAGGAGGACATACAGACCGAGTTGCCGTTGATCGCGGGCGTGGAGCGACTCCTTGAACAGCCTGACGAGGCTGTCGCCGTTGCCGGCCGCGAAGTCGGCGGCGAACAGCGCGAGGGCGTCGTCAAAGGACAGCCGATCGTTGGCCACGTCCTTCAGTTTCCGCGTCTCGATGAGATGCTCGCGGGTGCGGTAGGGCAGCGTCAGGACGACGAGGGCCTTCACGTCGGGCTTGAGGTCGGGCGCGTCGGCGCGGGTGAATTTCCCTTCGATCGCGCCGCGATCAAGGACCTTTTTCGACGGCATCTCGACCCGTTGCTGCTCGACCAGTTGTCCCTTGTCGTTGAAGACGAAGTGCAGCCGGGCGTAGGGCAGCGGCTTGCCATTCTCATCCTTGAGGCTGTCGCTGCCATGCGGCACCAGCGCGACGGTGTGGCCATCGACGGCAACAAGGTCCGCGCCGCGTGCCAGGTCCTCGACGCGCGGCAAGGCCCAGGGAACGAGGCGGGCGAAGGCCAGGCGATGGAAACGGCTGACCGTCCGTTTCGCGCCGAGGCGTAGGTCGGGATAGAGGTGCCAGAGCGTGTCGCCATCGCAGACGATGTGCTCGCGGATGCCGGGGAACAGCGTGCGTTCGGCAACGTAACGCCCCTGGCCGTCAAAGTGAATGGTGATTGCGGGTTGTTCACCCTCGGCAGGCCGAGAATACGAGCGCCAGCCGTTGCCGCGTGCGGCATCGAACAGTTTGCGAGCGGCGTCATCGATCCTGCCCGGCTTGCCGGCGGACCCAGGCGTCGCCTCGCTCTCGATGACGGCAAGGGCGTCGGCGAGGCTGGTGTTCATGCCGGGTGCGTAGGAGACGAGATCGGTGAAGAGCCGATCGTCACCGCTGAACGCGGGACGAAGGGTGAGCGGAGTGCCGTGTCTGTCCGTGCCGGGGGAGGGACGATAATCCGAGTTTTCGATGCTCAGTCTTCGCCCCGCTTCTCTCCCGTTCCGCACTACACCGGCGAGGCTCGTGCCGAAGGCCCTGTCGAAATCGCCGTCTGCCAAACTGGTGCGGCCCTCGATGCCGGCGTCCCGGAACAGATGGGCTTGGTCCCGGAGGCGTCCCGCCTGGCTCAGAATAAGGTCTTGCCTGGTGAACGTGGAGGAGCCGGTGATGAAGTGTATGCCGGCGACGCCCCCCGTCGGCAGTGGTTTGCGAATCAAACTGCCCCCAAGTTCATGAGTAAACTCGTAACTTGCGAACAGGACCTCGCCGTCCATGCGACTCCGAGGCGCTGATGCCTGCATGTTCGATCCGAGCCCGTTGATGTCATATTTAACGAGTCGCTGGAGGTAAGGCACCTTACTGAGGATCGGAGGTCCGAACGCCGGAGTAGCGTCGATGGAACCCGCACTGAACGGCATCGCTACCGTACGCGGGACAAGAAGGATATCCCTTCCCAAGCGCTCTGCTGTCGGCAAACTGAGCGGAAGCTCGCCGCTCCGCTCTCCCCCAGTGAGGGCCAGGATTTTCGGGAGACCGCTCCGCACGCTCAGAGTGTCGCCCACTTGCTTGATCGAGGGCTTGACGCCCTTCTTCGGATCGGCAGACATGCCGTCTTCCGGTTCGTAGACGACCTTGATCTTCTCGGGGCAATCGTACATGGCCCAGTGGTCCTTGCGGCCACGGTCCACCTTGTACTGCTGATACATCGCCTCATTTTCCAGCACCAACAGCGACGTGAATGGACTCATCACAACCATCGACTTCGACAACGCGACGATGGATTCCTTGTGCTTCGCCGCATCCTCCGCCAGCAGCCGCTCGATCTCCAGCTTCGCCCATGTCCGTGGCAAATAGGCCGCGTGTTTCACGACGTCGGCGACCGCCAGCACGGTCTCTTCGCGTTGATTGCCGAGCAGGCCGCTGACCGTGATCGTCTGCGGCAACTCCTTCGATTCGAGCCGGCTGACGGCGCACAACTCCTCGCCCTGGGACACCAGGCTCGTGCAGCTCAACCAGCGATTCTTCGCGCTGTCGCTGACACTGACGTCCAGTAGCCGGGGGGCGTTCAGCGTCGCGGTCAGTTCCAGGGTCCGCCAGGCGAGCGGTTCATCGGGGTTGATCTGCGTGAACAGCCCGCCGCTCTTCTCGGCCGCGCTCTTCATCAGCGCTCGGTTCCAGCGCCGTCCCACGCCGACGCCGACGTAGGTGACGCCCTCGGGGATGCTCTTGACCAGGATGTCGCTCCGCTGTTCGCCCATCGCCGCGATGCCGCTGCCGACATGGATCAGGTGCGGCGACCGCCCATCTTTCAGGAGGGCGCTCGCGTCGCGCAGGCCACGCTCCAGGTCGAGCGCGCCGATCAGGTGGGAGTTTTCGAGGAAGGCAATCGCCTTATCGACGTTCTCCGGCGTGGCCCGCTGCCGTTCGGTCATCGGCGAGCGCGGGCGGGCGCCGGCGCTCAGCACGGCAAAGGTGTCCTCCGGCTCGGCGTTCTGGAGCAGGCCGCGCACCATCTCGACCTGGGCACGGGCCAGCAACGGCTCGCGGTCGCCCGACGACTCGAACAGGATCACCAGATCGCGCGGCGAACGTCCCATACCGCCACTGCTCAGGCCAGGACGATGACGGACCATCAGATATTTCGCGCCTTCATGCTCCATCATCGAGAAGCGAGCGGGCGCGCCGGCCCCGTTCGCGCCGAGGTTCAGGACGACGTCGCGGTCGAGCCGGGCGTCCTTCTCGACGGCGTCGAGCAGCAGATCGCCTGTTACGCGCTGCGCTTTCAGGTCGTGCGAGGGGCTGTTCCAGACGAGCCTGGCAGCGTCCTTGACGAGGACATGCAGAGACCACTCGCGCACCCTGTCCAGCGAGTGGCCGGCGGGAAAGCGATAGGTGTTCTGGTCGTAGAGACTGCTCAACTTCTGCGAATAAGACAGGACGATGCGCTTCTCCTGACGCGGTTCGAGCGGGAAGACGCGCATCTTGAAGGTGCTGCCATCGACCCATTCCAGCAGGGCGGGGTCCTGTTGTTTGGTGACGATGCTCTCATAGACATTGCGGCCATAATCGCGTTCGACCATGCCGCCTTCCATGCGTGTGCCATCAACATACATGGCGAGGCGCGACAGCGAGGCATCAGGAGGAAGCGGGAAGTGGAATGTCCCTTCGAGCCGGCTGAGTTGGTCGTTGAAATAGGTCTGATCGATGGTGGTGCGGGCGAAGCCGTCCTCGATGTGGACGTCGATGTGATGCTTGCGCAGGCTCAGTTTCGCTTCCTGCCCGTTGGGATCGAGAACCGTCAGACTGCCGCCGTTGTGAGCGCTGGCGGGAATGAGCGGCGACTCGGCGGCAATCATCAGGTCGCGGGCCCAGTCGAACAGATGCGAGGCACGCGGCGACGTTTCTACCTTGTCGCCGTCAGCCCTCAAACGCTGTCCTGCCCCTATGGTATGTTCGCCCTTATCGGTGACCTTGACCTTGCCCCGCGCCACGACGACGCCGGTGCCGGCGTCGGTGGTGTGGACGCTGAAGGTCGTGCCGAGGGCGGCCACCTGGCGCTTCGGCGTATCGACGACGAACGGCGCAATCCTCGTCACGGCCTCGACGAGTACTTCGCCGCGCTCCAGTTTCAGCCGGCGTTCCGCGGCGATCTTCAGCGTCGTCTGCTGGTTGACGTAGAGGACGGAGCCATCGAGAAGGACGACTCGGCGGCGCTGGTTGGTGCCGGTGCGGATTTCCGCGCCGACAGGAGTGGGCTTGATCGCGACAGTTTGCGGGCGGGGTTTACTGGTGAGCCGTTCGGAGTCAGCCGCCGGCACGGTGAGGACGGCGAGTCCGAGCAGAGCGATGGACAGAGACGCGAGTCGAGGCCGATACGCGATGGACACGGTCGATTCTCCTGGATATGTGCCGAAGCG
>JBBRIK010000382.1:0-5968 GCA_038221045.1 Gemmatales bacterium | reverse complement strand
AGGACCTACGGATTAAAAGTCCGTTGCTCTACCAACTGAGCTACGCCTCCAAACACTTGCTTTTCCCGGCGATGGTTCTCTTTCCTCGGTTCCGGCTGTATAGCGATACACCTGTTTATACGCCCGACACCTCTAACCAGCAAGAGACGGAAGAGGAGGATGTCTGCTGCCGCCCTGAATGCGGAATCCAGCAGCAGACACCAGGCCCCTTGTTCTTGCCGAGCGCGGCCTTCTCTCATGTGCCTGAGTCGAGCAGCTTGTGCAGTTCCTCGGCGACGGCTCCGATGCTGATGCGTGTCTGCTTCAGGGTGTCGCGATCGCGGATCGTCACCGTCTGATCCGAGAGCGTCTGGGTGTCGATCGTGAAACAGAACGGGGTCCCCGCCTCGTCCTGACGGGCATAGCGCCGGCCAACCGCGCCCTTGTCGTCGTAGTAGACGTTGAACGTCTTCTTCAGCGACAGATACAGCATTTGCGCGATCTCCGGCATGCCTTCCTTGTTGACCAGCGGAAAGATCGCGGCCTTGATCGGAGCGAGACGCGGATGCAGTTTCAGGAAGACGCGCTCACGCGGCTTGCCGTCCGCATCGGGCACGCTGTCTTCGCGATACGCCTCGCACAGAAACGCCAGGGTGCCGCGGTCGGCCCCCGCGGACGGCTCGATGACGTGTGGCCAGAAACGCTCGCGCGCCTGATCGTCGAAGTAGCGCAGATCGACTCCACTCCCCTTGTGACGTGGTTTGCCGTCCGCTCCCTGCTCGACTTCGAGGGTTCCCGCGCGATTGACCAGCTTCCCTTCCTGATGACTGCGAAGGTCGAAGTCGCCTCGATGCGCCACCCCCTCCAGTTCACCGAACTCGCCGGCCGCGAGGAAGGGGAAAGCGTATTCAAGGTCAGCCGTACCACACGAGTAGTGGCTCAGTTCGTCCTGGCTGTGTTCGCGCATCCGCAGACGCTCGCCGGCCAGACCGAGTTGCAGATACCACTTGTAACGCCGATCGCGCCAGTAAGCGTACCATGCCTGCGATTGCGAGGGATGACAGAAGAACTCGATCTCCATCTGCTCGAACTCGCGCGAGCGGAAAGTGAAGTTCCTCGGCGTGATCTCGTTGCGGAAACTCTTGCCCATCTGGGCGATGCCGAACGGCACCCTGACACGCGACGTATCGACGACGTTCTTGAAGTTGACGAAGATCCCCTGCGCCGTCTCGGGCCTCAGAAAAGCCGCATCCTCCTCGCCGCCCAGCGCCCCGACGATGGTCTTGAACATCAGGTTGAACTCGCGCGGCGGCGTCAGCGTGCCGAGCGCCTTCGCGTCGGGCGCCAGCACGGAAGCGAAATCCGGGAGTGTCGTCAGCGACACGATGGGGCCGTCCCATTTCAACTGCTCGGCCTGTTTGGCGCGGAGGTCGAAGAACTTGAGCGCCCTCTGTTCGATGAGCTTCTCGTCCTCGTCGCCGCCCTGCTCGACGGCCACGAAGGCGTGCTTCCCCTTCGCCTCGACCCAGCGGCCATGAACTTGATCGTGGCGATAGCGCTTGCCCGACTCCCGGCAATCGACCATGTAGTCGTGGAACAGATCGTAGTGGCCGGAACACTTCCAGACCTGCGGATGCATGATGATGGCGCAGTCGAGTCCGACCATCTCGAACGAAGACGGAGCGCCGGCGAGGGTGCTGATATCGTCGTGACTGGTGACCATATCGCGCCACCAGGCTTCCTTGACGTTGCGCTTCAGTTCGACGCCGAGGGGGCCATAGTCCCAGAAGCCCTGGAGGCCGCCGTAGATGTCGCTGCCCTGAAAGAGGAACCCGCGCCGCTTGCACAGCGATACGATCCGGTCCATTCGGTTGGGAGTGTCACTCGCCATGATTGTTCTCTCGATGACAAGACAAGACCCTTGCTTGCGCTGCGGGCTTGTTAATCTTTCGTCCAGTAGTGCTTGACAATGCCTGCGGCGCCGACCTCGATGCGGAGCGGATCGAAGCGCAACTCGGGTACGAGGGCAAAGGCATCGACCTCCGCGGCCGTCTCGATGTCCTCGCAAAAGCCCAATCGCTTCAGCGCCTGCCCTCCGGTACTCAACTCCAGCGCGGCATGCAGACAGCGGCCATGCGTCTCGAAGCAGTCCCACGCCAGGCGCGCGCCGTCGTTGAGGTTCACCGGGCCGAGATCGTGCAGGAAATCGACCAGCGCGCCCGCCAGCAGCGTGTCCTCGAGCGTCACGTCGCCCTCGGTGCCGGAGCAGACGATGCAGACAGGACGCTTCTCGGCACGCAGTTGTTCGCAGACGGCGCTGTAATTGGCGAAGGCGGCCACCAGCGTCCGGGCTGCCCCGGCGCAGCGGAACAGAGCGCGGGTGCCGTTTGTCGTCGTGAGAACGACCGTGACGTCCCGGCACAGGCGCGGCGTGAATCGGCGCGGCGAGTTGCCCAGGTCGAAGCCGGCCAGCGGCGCGCCGTCGCGTTCGCCGGCCAGCAGAACGCGCCCGGCCCGCATTTGGTCGGCGAGCGCGCGTGCCTCTTCGACTTCGAGACAGGGACGGATGCAGAGGCAGCCGGCGGCGAGGGCGTGAATGATGGTGGTCGTGGTCCGCAAAACGTCGATGACGACCGCGACCGCGTCCGTCAGCCGGGCCGGCGGCGCCAGCTCGGGCATCAGGAATACGTTCACGTCGCGCGCGTCGGCCATCGTCGATCGATCTCCCGGAATTCCTCGAACAACGATCATGATACGCGGTCTGTCCGCCCTCGGGAGAGAACGAAGGAAACGTCACGCCTCGATGGTCATGCGGCCCAGCTCGCAGCGGATCGACTTGAGGTTCGTCTTCAGGGGAATACCGCGTGAGGTAAGCAGCCGCTCCACGTCGAGGACAAGCGTCTCCTCCTCAACGCTGACCCCCGGCACGTTCGCGGCCACCTGGCGAAAGCCGTTGAGGAACAGCCCGCGCAGCATTCCGCCCGGCAACCCGACGACGCGAATGCCGGCGAGGCGCATCCGCACTTTTCCTTCCAGGACGGCCGGCTCCCACGTCGTCTGAAAGGGGACGTTGAGCAGGCGCGTTGGATAGTCGCCGCCGACCAGGACGACTCCCGCGCCGATCGACAGCGTGACGTTCTCGACAGGGGCCTTCTCGGGAAGGAACTCGTCCGCCATCGCGTTCAGGTCGGCGTCGGTCAGCAAGAGTTTCAGCGACTGGATTTCCATTCCCTGCCTTCTTCTCGATCGGGAGCTGAGAGGTCGAACACTCGTTCCAGGGTATACCACACCGTCGCGCCGTCCACCAGATCCACGCGAACAGGAACGGTCCCCTGAAGGACGCGCGGCTCGCTGGAAAACGCGAAGCGCTGGCCCGCCTCGACGGTGCCGTAGATCGCCGTCGAGCGGTCCACGATAACGTACAGTTCGAGGGGACGTTCGGCGCTGCCGGCGACCTCACCTTCGACATGGAGCCGATCGCGGCCGGCAAGACGAACACCGCGTAGGAACGCGGTCCGGCGCACCTCGAGCGCCACCTCACCCCACAGCCCGCCGTTCGGTCCCGCCTCGATCTCGACCTCCAACTCGTTTCTCGCGCGAAGCAGCGAAGTCACCTCGTACTCGAACCCTGCTTCGGGATCGGCCGGCATTCCGAGAGACTGTCCGTTGAGCGAAATGGCGGTCTTTCCCGTGACGCCAGCGAAGGTGAGCCAGACTCGTTCGTAGTCGTCAATCTGTCCCGGATATCCGAAGGGACGGCGAAAGCAAACGGTGCCGGCGAAAGGAGACAGCCCGCCCTCCGCCCAGCGACAGGGGAGCCTCATGCGCTGCTCGCCGGGAAGGACTCCCTCGCCGGTTCGCAGCAGCGGCACACAGATCCAGGGACCATGAAGGCGAATGCGATGCGGATACACCGGGTGGTTCTTTGCCGGGAGGAAGCGGCGCTTGCGGCGTAGCAGAAGACCGCTAAGCCGCAAGCGGCAAGAAGGAATTTTCGTCATCGGACCTGAACGAAGCCGCGAGCCGGCTGCCGCGTCTCACTTCTTCGGCGGCCCCGCTGGGCGCTGGCCGAGGTTCTTCCAAATCCGAACCGGCGTGGTATCCGAAGAGCTGAACTGACCGATAACGAGATCCTGCCGTCCCGTCCCATAGACGTCGCCGACGGTGCAGGTGACATGGTCGCAGGTAACACTCTCCAGCGTGTGCCGAGTGAACTGGCCCGGCGCTGTCTGTTCCAGCACCACGACGCTGTCGAGGTTCTTCTCCTTACGATGGGGGAAGGAACCTTCAGGAAGGAACGAGACTGCCAGGATGTCCTTGCGGCCGCTGCCGAGGTCAACCGCAACTGCCGAATGGACGCCATACATCGGCGTCAGAAGCCGATGCTCGTAGGGATACGTGCCGTTGTTCTTCAGCCAGCGGATGCCGTGAAACGGTTTCAGCAGGGGCGGTAAATCCATGACGTCACCGTTGGTGTACAGCACGTCGGTCCTGCCGTCGCCATCGAGGTCCACCAACTGGATGCCGCTCGAGCCATAGCTGGGATCTGGCGCCTCGTAGATCACTTCCTTGCGGAACTTGCCGCCGCCCTCGTTGATAAAGGCCACGACCGTCTCGTGTTCCTGAGCGAAAAGGGCGACAAAGTCCGGAAGGCCATCGCCGTTGAGGTCCGCGACAGGGACGTGAATGGATCCGTGACGGTCGTCGATGACGCGCGGAATGAACTTCGGATGGTCCCAGTCGTTTGGTGCGGTATGGTTTTCGAGCAGGATGACATTGCCGGCCTTCCGCCAGCCGAACACGCCGACGATGAGATCGAGTTTGCCCTTTTCGCGGAACGGGGCGGCGCGCACATCGGCAACGCGGCCGACGCCTTCAAGCAGCGTGTGCGGAGTGTAGTTGCCCTTCCCATCGCTGCGGAGCCAGATGACCTTGCCGTGAAGCTCATCGGTGGGCAGGAAGTTGCCGAGGTCGGCAACAAGGAGATCAAAGCTCCCGTCCTGTTTCAGATCGACGACCTCAACGTGAGCCGGGTTCGCCACCCGGGCCAGAATGCGCCAGGACGGCTTGGGATCGTTCGGCCGCAGGGCCAGTATCAATCCCGCCCTCATCTCGCAGGCAATCAGTTCGAGAGGCCCATTCTTGGACAGCCGCACCAACTGCACGTTGGAGACGCTCACCCGGTCTTTTTTGGGAGCGTCGGGCATCTCCTGAACAGCGAACCGTACCCCATAGGGTGTCGGCGAACGTGTGAAGACGGCCGGCGGCAGTTCGAGAGGAGCGCGGCGCTCAAAATAATTGATGGTTGCTTCGATGGGCGGGGGCTTGAGTTCCGGCTTGAGATCCGCGATGAAGCCATACGCCTGTTCGATCTCAGTCTTCCAGGCCCAGCGCGGGAAATTCTTGGGGGAGGGGTAGGCATGGCAAGCCGTACAAACGGCCTCGATTTGCTGGCCGATGTTCTGAGGCCTCTCCCCCTTCGATTGAGGCTGATGGGAGGCCTGGAGGGTCAACAGCACGGGCGTGACGACGCCTGCCGCGAGGAGGACGACGCCCAGCAGGAGGCTCAACCAGGGAGTCTTGTGGGGCGCAGGCGGCGGCGCGATCGACATTCAGCACCTCGGTTCCACGTCTGGACTCAATGAGATCTCACATAAGGGAGATGTACTTCGGCTTGCGCCCTATTGCCCACCCGGAGATAATAATCCGCCATCAGTCGGTGGCTGGGGATATGCTGCGGATCGACTTGGAGCGCGCGGTTCAAATAGTCCAAGGCCTGAATGATCCGCCCATTGTAGAACATGATTTCCCCAGCTTCGGCGAGCATGTTGACATCGCGAGGATTATTGGCCAGTCCGTGGTCCGTAATAATTGTCAGCCGTTTCAGGTCCCGGTTCAACGCCTCATAGTGAGCCAGATAGCGATCTGCTTCCTCGTGCTGGCCGAGTTTCCGGTAACACTTCACCAGCTCAAAATACGCCGGAACATA
>JBBRIK010000381.1:0-5971 GCA_038221045.1 Gemmatales bacterium | reverse complement strand
CGACAGAGGACGGCTTGAACTTCAGCCGTCATCTTATCCGGAGTTGAGGGAATGGCTCAAAATCGAGAGCGGCAGGTGTCGCTCCCCCGAGGTTCCTCGTTCCCACGCTCTGCGTGGGAACGGCTTCTTCGACGCTCTGCGGCGTCTTTCGAACAGTCGCGACGCGGATGGACGCGACGCAGAGCGTCGAAGAGCACGTTCCCACGCAGAGCGTGGGAACGAGGGATGGAGAAGCAGAGCGTGGGAACGAGGAGGGGTGAGTTCACACCCTGACGGCCAGTCAACGCGCCGGAGGCCCATAGCTGGGAGTAGCATCGCGGCCTCTGCCGAGCAGTTGACTCAGAGAGTTGCGGAATCTCGCGCTGCGAGGCTGCTCGAAGTCGCGGTAGATGATCGGATAACCGTCCAACTGGAGGGCCGACGCAACCCAGGGATGCTTGCGGTCCTGATCGATAATCCAGGGCTGGAAACGGCGCAGGACCGCGAAGCTGGCCGTCTCTCCCCAGCCTGGCGACAGCACCCGCAACCGGTGGCCCTCGGCGATACTGCTGACGGCATGGATACAGTTGCTGACGCGGTCGGTGGACCAGCCGGTATCCACGGCCTTGTAGCGCACCTGCCCGCTTTGCAAGAGCTGGATCTGCTGGAGGGCGCGGTTATACAGGTCGGGATCGATCTGATACGGACCCCAGAGGGAAGTTCGCTGATGATCCTCGGCGGCAACTTGCAGCGACTCGAGCAGGCCGAAGTTGTGTCCCGGCTCCGGCAGCAGGGCGGCGTCACGGATCTTGAGGTTGGCCGGCAACCAACTGATGGTGTAGGCCTCCATCACGGGGTGGCACGGCTGCGCCCCGTCGTAGCGGACGCGGACAAAGGTCGCGAAGGTGTGCGAGTGATTGGGGTAGGGGGGCGTCTGCTGCGAGGCGAACATCAGCAGGAAGTAGGCGTCGTGAGCCGCGACCCGACTCGCCCCGGCCGGCAGGAGGAGAGCGGCGGCAAGAAGACACCGGTGCCAGAGTGAGTGAGGGAACACGGGTGTACCTTCGCACAGAAGAACGCGGGACGATGAGAGAGCCACTTCAATTCTTGCCCACATCTCGGCCCTGGCACAGATTCCCGAGGAGAAAGGACGCCTCAATTCGCGGAAAGGTGAGAAGCTGTGCCGCCGGCGCAGTCTGAGTGCTTCGACTGGGCAAGTTTGGCGAGCGGGGCCAGTAATGGCCCCGGTGTGACGATCTACCGGCAGCGCTCACGCTTTCCGTCAAAGAACTGGAGGTGCTGCCGCCGAAGTTGCTGTCGCCGCCGTAGACCGCGCTGATCGTATGACTGCTGCTCGCCAGCGACGAGGTCGTGAAGTTCGCCGTCCCCGAAGCGTCCAGGGTTTCGCTGTCGAGTGCTGTGCTGCCGTCCATGAAGGTGATCGTGCCGGTCGGCGTCGCCCCCGTGCCGCTGACCGTCGCCGCGAACGTGACGAAGTCGCCGGAAACGGCTGGATTGAGCGAGGAGGTCAGCGCGGTGCTGCTTGAGGCCGTCGTGATGGTCTGCGACAGCGCGGACGTCGTGCTTTCCGCGTAGCTGGGGCTGCCCTGGTAGTAGGCCCTGATTGTGGAACTGCCCACCGCAAGGGACGACGTGGTGAAGGTAGCAGTCCCCGTCCCGTCAAGGGCCGCGGCGCCGAGGGGGACCAGACCGTTGGAGAAGGTGACCACGCCGCTCGGCGTCCCCGAAGTCGCGCTGACCACCGCCGTGAAGGTCACGGGTTGGCCGAACCCGATCGAACTTGCCGAGGTGGCCAGGGTCGTGGTTGTGGCCAGGGTTGGCGTGGCAACCTCCTCGATCACCAGGACAGCGTCCTTCGTGCCATTGCCCGTCCAGGGCTGGGATGCCAGGGCCGGGTCCGACTGCGCGAGGGCGCTGTTGTAGGAATCGCTGGTGTCGTAGATGACACGCCAGCGATACTCGGTCCCGGACGCCGGGGCCGGCAGCCCGAGTTGCGTGGGGTCGGGGAGTTGCAGGCCCGTCACGGGATCGAACTGCCCCGACAGGCTGCCGGTGGCCGTGACGACGGTGAAGTAGTCGCCCGCGGTGCCGTTGAACTTGAACGGGGTTGGGGCATAGGACGCCGTGACGTGCAGGCTGCCGCCCAGGGTGACATTATTGTCCCCGCCATCGGCGGCGCTCACGGCCAGGACGTCGTAGCTCGCTCCGGGCATGTTGCCGAAGATATCGACATCGAGTTCCCCCGCGGCGGTTTGCGAGAAGTTCCCCTGGACCAACGCCACGCCGGCCCCGACTCCGCCGGCCCCCGCGATTTGGATCACGCCCTTGTTGATCGCCCCGGTCGGGTGAACCTTCAAGACGCCCCCGGTATCGATCTTGAGCGTGCCGTTGTTGGTGCCGCCAACTTTCGCGTCGATCGAACCTCCGTCGCGGACCCGGACGGTTCCCCCCGTCTCCGCTCTGCGTCCCGGCCCGGCATCGATCGTGAATACCCCATTGCTGGTAAGTTTTCCGCCGGTTTTCACTTCCAGGGTGCCGCCCTGGTGAACGGTCGATCCGCCGGTGATGGTGAGGTTGGCCTCTTTGGCGGCGGTCCCCGTGAGCGTCGCCGTCCCCTTGGCCTGGGCGTTGCCGATGTGGAGTTCCGCGGCGTTTACCGTGGCTCCGGCACCGACCACGAGGTCGCCGCTTCCCTTGCCGTACCCGACCCCGAGTACACTCCCGGTGGTCACCACCGTGCCTGTATCCTTGACGGTGAGCAGGCCGGTCCCTCTCGAGCTTGTGTCCAGGCTGCCGACGAAAATGACGCCCTCTGCCGTCAGTTGACTGCCGCCCTGCACGGTGGCCACTCCCCGGTAGTCGCTGCCGATCACGAGTGAGACGATCCCCGGCCCAAGAGTCACTTTCCCGCCGTTATCGACGGTCAGGGTGGTATAGCGGGGCTTGTTGGCGTTGAGGTTGAAGCCGTTGAAGCCGTTGCTGGAGCCGAGTGCAATGCTCTTGAACTCGGCAACTGCGCCCACGCCGCTGACCGTCACGCCGGAGACCGAGGGCAGATAGTCCACTGTCGAGGAGATGCCGCCGACGAGCAGCCTGCTGCCCTTCAGTTTCCCCCCCGCGTCCACTTGCAGCGTCCCAGTGGTGTTGCCGCCGACATGCACGCTGCCAGTTACGTCGAGCGTGACGTCTTTCGTCACGGTCAGGGACGCCTTGTTCTGAGTGAGGGTAGCTCCCTGGAACCCTGCGCTGCCCACGTCGAGAGTCTCGGTGCTCATCGTCGCCTTGCCGCCGCTGCTCTTCACCGTGAAGACCGCGTTGTCCGCGATCCCTCTCACGGCTTTGCCGACGGCGAAGGCTTCCGAATGAACATTGATCAGCCTGGTCACCTTCAGCGTTTTCGTCGCCAGGTCCACGGTCGTGTTGCTGTTGTTGGGGCCGGCGTTGCTTTGCCGCGCCCAAACGTCGAGGGCCGCGATCGCAACATTGTCTGATAGCGTGGGTGAAGAGGTCGCCTTGATGAACCGCGGAGTGTCGGCGGCTCCCGGAACCCTGGTGCCGACCCAGGATTGCGGTATTGACCAGTCCCCAGCACCAGTCATATTCCCGGTCCAGTCGATCGTCGCTGGAGCCAGTCGATCTTCGAGGCCTTCGACTTGTGGCCGCGCTTGTGGTCTCAGCGGTTTCGCCGCAGCCCGGCGTCCGAACTGACACCGCCCGAACAGGCGCCGCAGGAACTTTTCAAACATGGATTCTCCTTCCCAGTTAGAACATCGCTCCTCGTCAAGGCCTCTTCTTTCCGCGACAAGCGGCTTACGGCCTGATGATTTCTGCGAATCCGTCTAGCACGACATTGGGCAGTACCTTCGGAAGTTCGGCTTCCTCAGCTTCCGTCAGTTTGATGCCGGCTAGCGAAATATTTCTCAGGTTCGGCAGTGCAGCCAGCTTCTTGAGTCCTTTCATGGTCACCCCTGTATGGTCAGGCAGAATTCTGACCATCCGCTTCAACTCCGCGAGTTGCCCGCAGCCCTCATCCGTGAGGCGAGAGGATCTGAGAGAGAGTCCCTGAAGTCTCGGCAGCGCCTTGAGGTGCCTGAAGCCGCTGCCGGTCACGCGGGTTTCATCCATAGAAATTTCAGTGAGCGACTTTAGGGCCGCCAGATGCGCTAATCCTTCATCCGTAATGTCTGTAGCTGCCAGCCAAATGACACTGAGGTTCTTGAGGTCCTTTAGTCCGGACACTGCAACCTTTAAACCTTCATCGTCGATACGGCACCGCCAGAAGCCCACACTCTTCAGGTGGACCAAGGTTTTCAGGTGGACCACTCCCGAGCCCTTCACACCGGAAGGCCCCAAATTCAAGTATTCAAGGCGATCCAGGCCCTTAAGGTACACTAGACCCGCATCCGTGATGCTAGTGTGACTAAGGTCAAGGAAGGTTAATCTCGTCAGTCGTCCCACATACTTCAGCCCTTCATCAGTCAATTTCGATTCCGACAGGGCTAAGCGCTCAAGCGAGGGAAGTGCCAGCAATTGAATCAGGTCGCTCTCCGTGGGTTTGATCTTATTCCCACGAAAATAGACAGTACAAACGGTCCCGTCGTCGCGGTGCTGGACGTCGGCCCCGAACTCCTTGAAGCGTTTCGCGGCTTGGTCTTCAATTTCCTTGGCGATCTCGCTGGCCCGGCGTTTGACCTCGGCATCCTTGCTCGTCTCGGCGGCCTCGCGCACGGCTGCCATCGCGTAAGGCCCGGCCCCGATGAGGGAGCGCTGCGCCTGCCCGCGGACGCGAAAACTCCTGTCGGCGAGTTGCTCAACCCACTCGGCAACCAGCCGTTCCGACGGCGGTGCCTCTTTGACCCCCTTCTTCGGCGGGTCAGCAATGAGGGCCGCGGCTGTTGTCAGAGTCAAAGCCAGCAACAGAAAAAACCGCATGAGAAACAACTCCTCACAGGCTAGTTGAGGTTCCTTGAAAATCAGGAAGAGGCGCGGCTTAATGGCCGTATTACGGCCTGATGATCTCTCCGATCCTGTCCAAAAACACGTTCGGCAGAACCTTCGGAAGTTCCGCCTCCTCGGCTTCGGTCAGCTTGATGCCAGCTAGAGAAATGCTCCTCAACCTCGGTAGTGCTGCAAGCTTCTTGAGTCCTTTGAGAGTTACCGGGGTGTAATCAAGTAGAATCCTCACCACGCCCTTCAACTCCGCGAGTTGACCGCACCCTTCATCCGTAAGGCGAGAGGACATGAGGATCAGCCCCCCAAGATTCGGCAGCGCCTTGAGGTGCCTGAAACCGCTGCCGGTTACCCGGGTCTGGTCCAGGCGAATGTCTGTCAGGGCCTTCAAGGATCCCAGATGCGCTAATCCTTCATCCGTAATGTCTGTGGCAGCCAGACAGATATTGCTGAGGTTCTTTAGTTTCTTAAGCCCGGACACCGCGGCCTTTAACCCTTCGTCGTCTATATGGCAGGCCCAAAAGTTTAAATTCTTCAAGCGAGCCAAGCTCCTCAGGTGCGCCACTCCCGGCCCTTTCACACCGGAAGGTCCCAAAGTCAAGGCTTCAAGGCGATCCAAGCCCTTCAGGTGGACGAGACCCGCATCCGTGATCTTCGTGTGACCAAGGACAAGAAAGGTCAGTCGTGTCATTCGTCCCACATATTTGAGGCCATCGTCCGTCACTTTGGTTCCCGAAAGATCTAATTGCTCCAGTGTCGGGAGTGCCAGCAGGTGAACTAGGTCTACGTCCGTGAGCTTGCAGTTCTTGCTCTCTCGTAAATCAACGACGTAGACCGAGCCGTCTTCGCGGCGCTGGACGTCGGCGCCGAGTTCCTTGAAGCGTTTCGCGGCTCGGGCTTCAATTTCCTTGGCGATCTCGCTGGCCCGGCGTTTGACCTCGGCATCCTTGCTCGTCTCGGCGGCCTCGCGCACGGCTGCCATCGCGTAAGGCCCGGCCCCGATGAGGGAGCGCTGCGCCTG
>JBBRIK010000380.1:0-5972 GCA_038221045.1 Gemmatales bacterium | reverse complement strand
GGCCTGGGCAATCCCGCGCTCGATCTGCAAGGGCTGTTCGAGGACCTGGCAGCCGCGCAGGGCTTCAAGCTGAAGTCGCCTCTGACGTTCAGCAACGTTCGCGGCACTTCGGAGGCCTCGGCCGCGGCGGCGTTTCTCTTTCAGTTCCGCACGCCCGATCTCGACCTGCGCCAGCCCGTGAAGATGCAGTTCACGATGACGGCGTGCGAGGACGTGCCGGCGTGGTGGCTCATGAAGAAGAAGACGACGATGTACGCGACCGGCAGCCATTCGTCGCGCTCCGTGCGTTCGCTGATGGCGCTCATGCTGACTCCGCTCAATAGCGGCGAGTACATCAAGGCACAGGAGCCGACGTATCGCGACATCCAGGCTTACATGCTCAGCCTCGAAGCGCCGAAGTATCCCTTCCCCATCGACACGCGCAAGGCGGAGGCCGGCAAGGGCCTGTTCGAGCGTACCTGCGCTCGCTGTCATGGCACCTACGGCGCCGACGGCAAGTATCCGAACAAGGTGATCGATGTGGACGCGATCGGCACGGATCGGACGCTGGCGACGGGGTTTCTTGCCGAGGGAGGCGAGATGTACAACCGCAGTTGGTTCGGCCAGGAGAAGGAAGTGGACGGCAAGGCGAAAACAAGGAGCGGCTATCAGGCGCCGCCGCTCGATGGCGTCTGGGCGACCGCGCCCTATTTCCACAACGGCTCCGCTCCGACCGTCTATCACGTCCTCAACTCGAAGATGCGTCCGAAGGTGTTTACGCGCTCCTATCGCACCGGCGTCGAGGATTTCGACGCGGACAAACTCGGCTGGAAGGTCACGATTCTCGAGCGCGGACCGGACGCGAAGCTGTCGCCGGCGGAGCGACGCAAGGTCTACGACACGTCGCAGCCGGGCCGCAGCAACGCCGGCCATCTCTACGGCGACAAGCTCAGCGAGAGTGAACGCGCCGCCGTCATTGAGTATCTCAAGACGCTGTGATTGTCGCGGATCGCGCACCATCAAGAGATGAGGACGTGAATCAGCAGACGCCGGCGGTGAGCCTGCGCGGTCTGACGAAGTCGTTCGACTTTGGCGAGCGCGGCGTCGAGGTGCTGCGGGGGATCGACCTCGAAGTGCAACGCGGCGAGTTTGTCGCCGTCATGGGGCCGTCAGGCTCCGGCAAGAGTACGCTGCTGCACCTGATCGGCGCGCTCGATCTGCCGGCCACAGGCAGCATCCGGCTCGAAGGGACGGAGCTGGCGTCGCTCAGCGATGACGCCCTGACGCTGGCCCGGCGACGGAGGAGAACGCCGCCCTGCCATTCCTCATCGACGGCGTCAGCGAGGCGAAAGCGCGGGCGGCACTGGAACAGGGGGACATTGGCGATCGCCGCAGCCACTGGGCGGTGAAGTCGGTCGAGGGCTTTCTGTGGGTGCTGATCGTACTGGTGTTCGTGGTGGTGGCGGCGCTGGGCATCGTCAACACGCTGACGATGAACGTCCACGAGCAGACGCGCGAGCTGGGAGTGTTGCGCGCGATCGGCTTGAAGCGCGGCCAGTTGCGCAAACTGGTGCTTGCGCAAGCGGCGGGATTGGGACTGGTGAGTGTGCTGCCGGGCATCGCGTTGGGGATCGTGCTGGCATGGCTGATGAACCTGGCGACGTACTCGTTCTCCGGGCATCGCATCGATTTCATTCTGCGCGGCGGCTTCATGGCAGGTTGTGCGGGCGTGGCATTGCTGATCGCGCTCCTATCGGCGCTGTTGCCAGCGCGGCGAGCAGCGCGGTTGCGGATCATCGAGGCGCTGCATTATGAGTGATGCGTTTGTTTCCTTTCCGTGGTGAGAGGAAGGCCAGGGGAAACATTCAGAAGTGGCCGGCCTTCTACACCGATGGACATTCACTGTATGATCTGAGGGTTGACGTAGCTTTCGCAAGTGGCGACTGTTCATCTACAAGAGATAAACAAGGTGACCTCCCATGAATCCAAAAAAGCGGCCCAATCATCAACGCTACCTTCAGTTCCTCAAGGCGTTGACCCCCGAGCAGCGGCTTCTGAAGGCGTTTGAACTGTCGGAGTTTTCAAAAGCTCTCTTTGTCGAGGGACTGCGGAAACGGTTTCCGGAGACAGACCCTGAGGAGTTTCGACGCATCCTACTAGCCCGGTTAGAAAAATGTCACAACAGGAACTACTAAAACATGTCGTCCCCGTCCTCACCGCGGCGGGAATCGACTACATGGTAACCGGCTCGATAGCGTCGAGCATGCAAGGTGAGCCTCGCTCGACTCACGATATCGATCTGGTCGTTGTTATGCCCGCCACTGCCGCCCGTACGTTGGTGGAGGCATTCCCACCCCCCGACTATTACCTGTCTGAGGAAGCAATCCTGGAGGCTTTGCGACAACAGTCGATGTTCAACCTCCTTTGCTTGACTGATGGGGAGAAAGTAGATTTCTGGATGCTGACGGATGACCCGTTTGACCAATCTCGTTTTGCCCGCAAACGTGTCGAACAGATCCTCGGCTTGCAATTGAACGTCTCCGCTCCTGAGGACACCATCCTTGTCAAACTCCGCTGGGCTCAGCTCTCGGGCGGAAGCGAGAAGCAATTCACTGACGCTTTGCGGGTCTATGAGGTTCAGGGAATCAACCTGGACCTCGACTATCTGAATCACTGGGCGAGTCGGCTGGGAATCGTAGATCTTTGGCAAAGGGTGCGATCCGAAGCAGAATTTGCCTGAGTCGGAACCGTCGTCGGAAATCAAAGGAGCCGGCCTTTCAGCTACTTCAGGGCCGTCTCGATAGACTTCGCCACCTCTTTCGCCAGCTCGTTCGAGCCAGCCGTCGTGAAGTGTACATTCGCCAGCACCTGGATCTTCTTCAGTCGCGGCAAGGCGAACGTGTACAGATCGTCGATGGCGACGCCGTTCGTCTCCATGATCTTCTTCGCGACGGCATTGTACGCGGCCTCGTCGCCGGGCTTGCGTAACGGCGACAACTTGCCCTCCGGCACCGGCGTCGTGCTGGCCCAGATCAGTTTCGCGCCCGTCTTCTTGAGCCGCTCCACCAACGCCTTGAGGTTCTTCTCATACTCCTCAAGCGGCACCTGATTCTTGTCCTTGCCGGCCTTGATGTCATGCAGGCCCCAGTTGAAGTGGATCACGTCCCACTTGCCATCGCCAAGCCATTTGTCGAGGTTCTTCAGACCAGTCGTCGTCGGCCCGCCGTTGTCGGGAATGCGATGGACGTTGGCCTTGCCCTTGAGCAACTCGCGCACCGTGAGTGTGTAACCCATCGAGATCGAGTCCCCGATCAGCAGCACGCGCGGCAGCTTCGGATCGTCCTCGATCGGCGCCAGCACCGGATCGGTTTTCGGCTTCGGCGTCTGGAGCAGGGCGACGAGGAGGACGAGTAGAATTCTCATGGCAGTTTCCTCGGCATGCACGGGAAGGAATCGCAGCGCCTCATGTTTACCAGAATTATCTCGGGCGGGCAAACAGGTGTCGATCGCGCGGCCCTCGACGTCGCTCTCGAAGCCGGCCTCGACTGTGGCGGCTGGTGTCCGCAAGGACGGCGCGCGGAGGATGGGCTGATCCCGGAGCGCTATCCGCTGCAAGAAACGCCCTGGGACGGTTATCCGCAGCGAACCGAGTGGAACGTGCGCGATGGAGACGGCACACTCATCCTGACCCGAGGCGAGCCAGACCGCGGCACCGCGCTGACGGCGCGGCTGGCGAAGAAGAAGAACAAGCCGTCTCTGATCGTTGATCTGGGAATGCCGTGGGATGTGGAAGCGGTGCGGCAGTGGATCGAGATGCATCGCATTGACACGCTGAACGTCGCCGGCCCGCGCGAGAGTTCGTCGCCGGGCATCGGCGACGAGGCCCGGCGATTTCTGCGTCAGTTGTTGCAGTCGTAGGGCTAGCGCAAAAGGTCTCGCTCGACGAGTTCGACCAGTTCGCGGACGCGGAAGGTGCGTTCGCCGAGGCTCAACTCGCCGTTGCTCTCCAGCCAGCCGCGAACCTTCTTCTCCGCCGCGACGGCCGTGCTGTGATTGCGGCCGCCGAAGTGCTGGCCAATCTCGCTGTACGCCGACGCCGTGTGCTTGCGCGCCAGGTACATCGCCAGCATGCGCGGATGACTCACCGTCCACGCGCGCTGCTTCTGCTGCAACGATCCCGACGGCAGACGCAACACCTTGCAGACGGCCGCGTCGATGTCGGTCAACTGCACCACGCGCACCGCATGACGCAGCAGATCCGATAACGCCTCGCGGGCCAGGTTCACGTCGATGGGCCGGCCCGTCACCCGGCCAAAGTGACGCAGGCTGTTCAGCGCCCCCTCCAACTCGCGGACGTTGCCGCGCAACTGGTTAGCGAGATAATGCAGCACGTCCTCCCCGATCATCGCGTCCGCCGACTTGCCCGACTTCGAGCGGAGCAGATCGAGGCGTGTGTCGGCGTCCGGCGGGGCCAATCCCCAGACCGCGCCGCCAAGGAGACGATCGACCAGTTCCGGCGTGAAGGAGTCGGCCAGGCGCGGGTGACAATCGCACGTCACCACGACGACCTTGCCATCCGACAGCAGCGAGTCGAAGGTGTGCAGGAACTCTTCCTGCGTCGCCTTCTTCGTCGCCAGGAAGTGCAGATCGTCGAGCAGCAGGGCGTCGCACTCGCGGAAATACTTGCGGAAGCTGCCGAGCTTGCTCAGCCGCATCGCCTGCACGAACCGATTCGTGAAGTCCTCCGCCGTCGTGAAGTTCACCCGCCAATCGGTCCGCGCGCGGCGCAGGCCGACATAGATGCCGTCGAGCAGATGGCTCTTGCCGGTGCCGACGGAGCCGTGCAGCACCAGCGGCGAGCCGGTCTCCTCCGGCATCTCGACGACGCTGAGGGCGGCGGCATGCGCGACGCGATTGCAAGGACCGACGACGAACTCGTCGAGCTTCTTCCAGCGCCGCGACCGCTTCGGGGCCGGCGTGTCGAAGAGCGTGCCGCGTTCCTCGGTTTCCTTGCGCCGTGGCTCAGGGCGAGGCGACTCCGCCTTGCTCTCCGCGCGAACGGGCGGTTCGCTCTTGCGTTCCGGCTTCTTCTGTTGCGTCTCGGCCTGTTCGCGGCGGGCGGCGCGGAACAGTTCGGGATCGATGGTGAAGCGGACCTGCATCGGCTGGCCGAACACCTCGGCGGCCGCATCGCGGACCGCGCCGAGGAAGGTCTTTTGCAGCCATTCCTCGAAGTGTCGATTCGGCACGCCGACCGTCAGGACGTCGCCGTCCCAGCGAAAGCGCGTATGACCTTCAAACCAGAGTTGATAGCGTGGCTCCCCGATGCGCCGAGCGATGGATTCGCCCAGCGCAGCCACGACCTGCGTATCATGGACCGTCAACGGACCGACCTCCTCCCCGGCGCGCACTGACTGCGCCGAGGCTATGCAAAACGGTCCGTCAGGAGAGGCGTCGTCCGGGATGTGGGCTGGGATGGCCCGCCACGGACGTATATCTCAGAGGGTTGCGAGAATACCAGAGAGGGGCGTGGGTCGCGAAGAGCAACTTGAGGCATTTTCTCCGCCACGGTTCGAGGGGCGACGGCACAATCGGCACGGCCGTCACGATCTATCTTGCCGCTTGCGGCGTAGCGGGTCCTGTCGATATCATTCACCATCAGACGCCAGGGGAGAGAAGGAGGCTTGAAACAATGTTCACTGCGGAAGACCTTCGAGGGTTGCTGAACAGAAAGCCTTTCGTCCCATTCAGACTAAAGCTCTCCGAGGGCGATGCCGTTGAGATAAAGAACCGCGAACTGGTCATGACGGGGCGATGGGGCGTCGTGGTGGGACTACTGCCCCCTGATGCGACGGACTTGCTCATCGACGGCTGGACGTCGGTAGCGTACACGCATGTAACCAGTATCGAGGACATCAACTCAGACGTGCCGCCCTCCAACGGATCCCCTCCTGCCAACGAGAAACCGGCACCCTTTTGATCCCGTCCAGCCG
>JBBRIK010000379.1:0-5985 GCA_038221045.1 Gemmatales bacterium | reverse complement strand
CTTGTCGATGTTGTCCCCGTGCTCGCGCTCGGGATTTATCACTATATCCTCGCCGTGCCGGAGGGCGAGACGTTCTCCGTCCCGGCCGCTGAAACGCCAGAACAGGCCGGGATGGATCAGAAACTCACACAGCGTCGAGGTAATCAGGCCGCCGAAAATCACGGTCGCCACCGGATAGAGAATCTCCAGACCGGGCCGATGGCCGCCGACGACCAGCGGCACCAGGGCGATGCCCGCCGTCAAGGCCGTCATCAGGACCGGCGCGAGGCGCTCCAGGCTGCCGCGCTCGATCATCTCTTTCGAGAACGATTCGCCCTCGTGGCGCATCAGGTGAACGTAGTGCGACATCAGCAGGATGCCGTTGCGCACCGAGATGCCGGCCAGCGAGACGAAGCCGACCAGGCTCGCGACCGTCAGCGTCTGTCCGGTGAACGTCAGGGCAAGCACTCCACCAACGAACGCGATCGGCACGGCGTTGAGGATCTGCAAGACGATCCGCACCGAAGGATACAGCACCAGCAGCACGACGAAGATGCCGCTGAGCGAGACGAGCGACAGGCCCGCGATCAGCAGCGTCGCGTGCCGCTGGCTCTCCAGTTGTCCGCCGAACTCGACGAGGTAGCCCTCGGGCAGCGCCACCTTCTCGCGCACGTTCCGTTCGACCTCGGCCGCGGCGCTGCCGAGATCGCGCTCGTGGACCTGGCAGCGAACCGCGATTTGCCGGCGTGCGTTCTCGCGCCTCACCTGATTCGGCCCCAGCTCCTCGACCACGTCGGCCAAGTCTCCCAGCGTCACGACGCCTCCGTCAGGCAGGCTCAGCCGCAGGGCCGTCAGACGCGAAACGTCGCGCCGATGCTGTTCGTCGAGACGGACGACGAGATCGAACGAGCGAACACCCTCGCGCACCTGCGAGACGACGCTGCCGTTGAGAGCGGTCTGAACGAAGTTCGCCGCTTGCTCGGTCCGTACTCCGTGAAAGGCCAGATCGTCCGGCCGAAACTTGACGTGGACCTCGTCGATGAGCTGCTGTCCCTCGACGACGGCCGTCACTCCCTGGACGCTGTTGGCCGCGTCTCGGGCCTGCTCCGCGAGCTTGCGCAGTTGATTCAGGTCGTCGCCCTGAATCTTGATCGCCAGTGGCGCGTTGACACCCGACAGCACATGACTGATAAGGTGATTGAGCGGCTGCTCGACCTCAACGTCAGCGCCCGCCAGCTCGGCTTTCAGCTCCGTTTCGAGCAGCTTCCTCAGTTGTTCGCGGTCCAGGTGGGACGCCGGATTGACGCTGAGAATGTATTCCGTGTTGTTGACCGGCTCGTAGTGTTCGTCGAGTTCGGCCCGGCCCGTGCGGCGAAAAAAGTGCAGGAGGGGGGCGTCGGGCTTCTCGTCCGTCCGCCTCAGGGTGCGCAGTTTCGCATCGACGATGGCACTGGCACGGTTGGACGCCTCCAGCGAGGCGCCGGGCGGGAGCGAGACGTCGATCTGCACGCTGCCCTCGTCGAACGGTGGCAAAAAGTCAGTCCCGAGGCGAGTCAGTTGCCAGCCGGCGAGCGCGACGAGTATCCACACCAGAAGCAGCAAGGGACCGGCGAAAGCCATGCTCGTGCGGAGGACCGGACGGAGGAGGGCTTTCAGCGCGCGGAGCAGGAAACTGTCGCCCTCGCGCCGAGTCGCCCTCGCCTGGGGCAGCAGATAGTACGACATCACCGGCGTGACCGTCAGGGAGACGACCAGCGAGGCGAGAATGGAGACGATGTAAGCGATGCCCAGCGGCACGAACAGCCGGCCCTCCAGCCCCGAGAGCCAGAACAGCGGCATGAAAACGAGGATCACGACCATCGTGCCGAAGACGATGGCCCCGCGAACTTCCAGGCTGGCCTCGTAGACGACGCGCAAAGGCGACAGCGCCTTGTCGCCGAGTTTCCGGTTCGCGCGGAGCCGGCGAAAGATGTTCTCGACGTCCACAATGGCGTCATCGACCAGTTCGCCCATCGCCACGGCGATGCCGCCGAGCGTCATCACGTTGATGGACAGGTCCGTCCCCGTCAGCTTGCCGACGAGCCGAAAAACAAGCATGGTGATGGCCAGCGACAGCGGAATGGCGGTCAGCGAAATCAGCGTCGTGCGGACGTTGAGCAGGAACAGGGTCAGAATCAGCAGGACGAGGAGAGCGCCGACGACGAGCGCCTCGCCGACGTGGTAGAGTCCGCGGTCGATGAAGCGCTTGAACTGGAACAGCTCGGTGTTGACGACGAGATCGGGCGATAGAGACGCTTCGAGTTCCTTGAAGGCGGCTGTCGCCTGTTCGGTCACGCGGCGTGTGTCGGCGTGGGGTTGCTTCGTGAGCGTGATGACGATTCCCGGCTGGCCGTCGATGCCGGCGTCGCCGCGCTTCGGAGGAGGCGCTTCGACGATGGACGCGACCTGGCCGAGAAGCACCGTCCGTTCGGCAGTCGCCTTAACGGGGACGCGCGGCAACTGGGCGAGAACGTCGGCCGGCAGCGGCCCGAGCAGGCCAATGACGCGAATGGGACGCTCGTTGTCGTGCTGTTCGGTGAAGCCGCCGCTGCCGGTCGTGTTGCACTCGCGGACCGCCTGTTCCACCTCCTGAAGCGTGACGCCGTTCTCTTCGAGCGCGTCGGGATTAACGATGACCTGATACTGTTTCGTGTCACCACCCAGGACGAAAATCTCGGTGACGCCGGGGACCTGCATCAGGCGCGGACGAAACAGCTTCGTCGCCATCGTCCGCAACTCCATCTGCTGCCGCCGCAGCGAGGGGAAGACAACGTCGTGCCACACGTCTGCGATCTTGATGCGCGCTCGCCTCTCCTCGGTTTTCTCGGCAGCCCGATTCCACTGAACTTCCTCGATGCGAATGGCTTCCCATTCCGTGGGCCGATGACGATCGGTTACTTTCCAGACTTTCAGAGTGGCTTTCTCGACGAGTTCCGCGACGAGACCGCTCTTTCCCAGCGGCGCGAGCGAGCCGCCGCCGGGACCGCGCTGGCGATGGAAGCCCACCTGCATGATCTGCCCCAGAAGCGAGGCCGACGGCGCCATGATTGGGCGCAGTCCATCGGGGAGGACGTTGCCCAGCGTCGAGAGACGCTCCTGCACCGACTGGCGGGCGTCGCGGATCGACGTGGTCCAGTCGAACTCGGCGCGAACGACGGACAACCCCGGCGACGATTCGCTGCGAATCGCCTCGACGCCCGGCACGCCGAGCAGGATCGTCTCGATGTGTTGTGTGACCTGTACCTCGACGGCCTCGGGGGCCATGCCCGGCGACTCGGTCAGCACGACGACGCGCGGGCGGTCGAGGTCCGGCAGCACGTCGAGAGGCAACGTCGTCGAGAGATAGCCGCCGTAAAGCAGCACCACAAGGCTGAGGAAGACGACAACGGGGCGATGCCGCAAGGAGAAGCGAATGACAGCGTCGAGCATGGCTTTCGCCTCCTCTCAGTGGTGGTGATGATGTCCGTGATGATCTTCCTCGCCGCCGCCCTGCGTCTTGAGCATGCGGTTGAGCGCGGCCGCTCCCGTCGGCGCGACCCACTGGCCGGCGGACACGTCGCTTTTCTCCGGGTTGAGGACGGCGTGCCGCGAATCGAGGTAGAGCAGATGGACCGGCTTGCGGTCGAAGGCGTCGCCGTTCTGCCGGAAGACGAACGCCTCCGCTCCCTCGCGGACGACGGCGGCGGCGGGCAGCACGAAGACGTCTTTCCATTCCTCGACAGGGACCAGCACCTTGACGCGCTGGCCCGGCCGATAACGCCACAGGAGATAGGTGCGTCCCTCGCGCGTCAGCGAGTCGCCTTCGTTCTTGAGCGGCACATGGAAGGGGATGATACGGCGAACCGGATCGAGCATGTTCGCGATGTAGCCGATCTTGAACGTCTGACTGGTTCCGGGCCAGGGCCGGCCATCGTCGCCGAGGAACTCGACCTCGACGGGCCAATCCGCCCGCGCCGCCCTCTCGATCAGCGAGACCTCGCGCCCCAGCGCCCGGCCCTCGACGACGAGCTGCTGATGATTGGCGAGCAAGCCGAGCAACTGTCCGGCCGTCACCTGCTGGCCGAGTTCCGCTTTGATCTCCTGCATCTCGTAGGTGAAGGACGAGCCAGCGCTCGACGTCAGCGGCGTCTGTCCCGGCAGGGCGACGGGCGCCAGCACCTTGACGTCGCGGACCAGGTCGCCTCGCTGCACACCGGCAATCTGCTCGGTGGTCAGTCCCCGGCTCAGCAAGTCCTGGACATTCGCGCGGGCGACGACTTCGAGCCGGCTGTTCTGATTGTCGAGTTCGAGCAACTTCGCTTCCGGCGTGATGCCGCCCTGCGCGAGACGTTCGCGCTGCTTGCGATTGAGCATCACCTCGCTCGCCGTCTTGAACAACTCCGCCTGGGCGTTCTGGAGATACTCGCTGTTGACGCGGAGCGTGAACAGGAGGTCGCCGGGACCGACGGCGACGCCCGGCTCGACATGGATTCGTGTAACGATGCCGGCCACGGGCGCAGGCACGCCGCGATCGCTCTGTCCGGGCCGATCGACGATGCCGCCCGGCACCTCGATCGTGCGCCGATACGACTTCAAAGCGAGCGGTCCGGGCGAGATGCCCAGATTGGCGAGCGCCTGCGAAGTGGGAAGGACGCGATCCTTCGGCCCATGATCGTGGGGGTGTTCGGGCGGTTTGGCTTCCTCGGGGGGAGCCAGCCAGAGATTGCGAGTCAGGACGGCGGCCAGCGCGCCGCCGGCCAACAGCAGCAGGGCAAGCATCCCACGGAGAAGAAGGCGTGCAAACATGGATCGTCTCCGTAAACGGCTGAGCGATTCGGTCGCGGATAGTGCTATGGACGTTACGAGATGAGAAGCCGGACTACAAGGGCGACAAGAGTGAGAGACTTGACCTCGTTCCCACGCGCTTGACCGGAACGGTGGGAAGACAGATAACAAGGAGGAACCTTATTCCGCTTCCGAGACCGCGAAAGGAAACGACCATGCCCTCGACGCCGGAGAAACGCATCCAGGAACTGCACCTGACGCTGCCGACGCCCGCGAAACCCGTCGCGAAGTACAAGACGGCCGTGCTGGCGGGCAACATCCTCTATGTGTCGGGGCATGGCCCCGTGAAGATCACCGACAAGACGCCGGTCACCGGCAAGGTCGGCGGCGATCTGAACACCGAACAGGGCAAGGAGTCCGCCCGCGCTGTCGGCCTGAACGTCCTCGCGACCGTCAAGGCAACGCTCGGCTCGCTCGATAAGGTCAAGCGGCTCATCAAGACGCTGGGCATGGTCAACGCGGCGGCGGACTACAAGGACCATCCGCAGGTCATCAATGGCTTTTCGGAATTGATGGCGGAAGTGTTCGGCGAGGACAACGGCGTCGGCGCTCGCAGCGCCGTCGGCATGGGATCGCTGCCCGGCAATATCGCCGTCGAGATCGAGTGCATTTTTGAAGTGCAGGTCTGAGCCACCGCATGGCGAGCCGCGACCGATGACGAGCGGCGACCGCGTACGAGCCGCGCCCGCAAGGGCGTGGTTGTTTGAAGAAGCCGCTCCCTTGCGGGCGCGGCTCGCCATGCGAACTCAGCCGGCGGCAGGCAGCGAAGAGTTGCCGCTCGCGTCCTCGGCCAGCGACGTGATGCTGTCACCGCTGTCGAGCAGGGCGGCGCCGAGGAAAGCGGCGAACGCCTGATTGCGACTGTCCGACGCATCGCCGATGAGGACGACACGCAAGGTAGGCTGCTCGCGTTTTACCTTTTCGCACGTCAGCCAGCCGCTCTCAATCTCGAGATCGGTGGCCATCACCAGCAGATCGGGCTCGAGCATCCGGGCCAGTCGCCGGGCTTCGGGTCCGTTGTGGGCCTCGTAGGTGTCCCAGCCCAACCGGCGAAACGATCGGCTGACCAGGGAGGTATAGGTCGCGTCGCCGTGAGCGACGATCAGACACGGACGGTTCGGCTCTTCGCGAATTTCAACACTC
>JBBRIK010000378.1:0-5988 GCA_038221045.1 Gemmatales bacterium | reverse complement strand
AAGGCAAACTGATATGGTCGGCCGACACGCCGTCGCCGAATTTCGCGACGCGTTTGAGCAACGGCCATACGCTGGTCGGCAGCCAGGACAATCGCTCGATGAACGAACTCGACCGCGAGGGCAAGCAGGTATCGAAGTACGAGCCGGGCGTCAGCGTATGGCGTGTGCGGCGACGATGATCGCAGGGTCTGCTTCCAGCGGGAAACTGTTGCGGAATACGTCCAAATCAGCACAAGTGGCGGCTTCCTCGAGCAACAGATGCAGTATCGGGAGATCGCCGATCATCCGGATTTGGGCGGCAAGTTCCTCGGGAACTGCTCCAAAGCGGCTCCGAAGGACCGCGATAATATTGGTATGGGCGGTGTCACGTCTCACCTCCTCGAGCAATTCCTGAATGAGCGGCGATTCGATTTTCATCTCGTGTCCTCAGACTACCAGGAGCGGACGCTTTTTCATGAGGGCAACTGCCGACGGAATGCAGCGAGATCCGAGCAGGAGACCGCTTCGTAGATCAGTTTTTTGAGCATTTCATAGTCGTTGATCGTTCGGATCTGTGCGGCGAGATCCTCGGGAATGGAATCGAAGTGGTTCTTCAGGAACTCCACGAGTATCGCATGGGCGGATGTCAGGTCACGCTCGGCGAGGAGTTCCTGAATGAGTGGAGATTCGACGATCATCTTCCGGCCTCCAAGAAAGCTCAGCAACCCAGGATCATTATAGCGTAACTCCGTCATAATCTGCGCCACCGCCAGCAGGTTGTTCCGCTCCTCCGGTTTGCCCTGCTGCTCGATGCGTTCCTTGCACATCTGAAGGGTTGCTTCCGTCGGGCCATCGATCTGCGTCAGCGGCACCCACGGCAACAAGCCGACGTCGCCGAGCGCCAGCAGGTCCGCGGCAAGCACGTTCCACAACTCGATCACTCGCCACTTCAAGAACAACTCGGTCAGCCCTTGAGCGCTCCGCACGGTCTGTTCGCCGCTCAGACGAAACTGGCCCTTGGGCCGCAGCACCACCGTAATGACTTCCGGCAACGTCCGCCGTTCGAGCAGCACGGCCGCGACATCGCGAAGGACCTGCTCCTCCGTCTCGCGATCAGCATAGGTCTCCACTTCGATCAGCACCGGCACCGGCTCAGGGCGGCCGGCAAAGGAAACGTCGAGCAGCCCATCCGGCAGCAACTGCGGGTGAGTGTGCTTGCTCTGCGCGGCCCTCCGGGTCTGGAAACCGGTCAATTGCGCCAGTCGAAGTAGTGCGCCGCCGTGATGGGTAATCATCCAGGCGGCGCTGCGGTCCTTGGCCTCACGCATGGGGTGACTCTCCTTCCGCTTCAGTCGAGGGCAGGCAACTTGTGGATGCGCTCGCGGAGACGGGCCATCTCCGCCAGGAAGCGTTTGTCGTCGAACGCTCCGAACTGCTTCGCGAAGTCGGCCGCCTGAAAGTCCTCCCGCAAGCCCATGATCTCGGGCATCATGCGCTCGACGCGAAACTTCGTCTCCAACTGGGCGAGCGTCACGTCGCCCTTCTTCAGTCGCTTCGACAGTTCGATGCCCGACAGGTTCGCAAGCATGTCGATGAAGCTGAAGCCGCTGCCTCCCTGCGAATCCTGCTGCTCCTTGAGCAGTCCCGCCGCCTCGGCCCCCGCCGTCCCGACGATCTGCGTCAGAGCGCAGGACACGACGAAATGCTGGCAAAGGTCGCGCCGGTCGCGCATCGTCGGAGAACCCAGCACGGCCAGACGATTCTTGCGCTCGGCGTCGCTCTCGATTCGCTTGCAGAGCGCCGCTGTCAATGGATTCTGACGCAGGATCTCCGAATCGTCCAGGGCGATGCCGAGGCCGACGAGGAAGCCTGCGCTGGCCTGATCGGCGGGAAGTTTCCGCGCTGCCGTGGCCGCCGCGCGAATGTACAACTCCGTCAGCGCATCGCCGGCACGACGTTTGGCGGGGGGGAGTTTGGCATTGCGTTCCGCCTCGCTTCGGACAGCCGCGACGACGGCGCGGGCTGGCTCGTCCGCTGCCTCTGTCGCTCGCGGAAGCGCGATGCTGCTTCCCAGACCCAGAAGCCAGGCCATGCCGGCAAGTCGATTGCTCATGAGCTCGCTCCTCATCGTGGAGAGTTTTTTCTTGCTATCGGTTCCGACGCGATCATAATCAACCATACAGTTCCTGACAGCCGCAAGATGCGGAGTACTCGCTTTTCGCTCTCCTCAAGTTCAAGGGACAACCCATGGCCGAGACTGCGCTCGTTCCGCTCGAGAAGCTCGACCCCGCCGAATCCTGGCAGCCCCGGCAGCCCGATGCCAAGCAACCCTTCGACCTCAAAGCGGCGGGACACCTCTACCGCCGCGCCGCCTTCGGAGCCAGCCTGCCCGAACTGCGCCAGGCCGTCAAGCAGGGTCTCCCCGCCACGCTCGATCGTCTCCTCGACGGCGAACTCGGCCTCGACAAACGTCTCACCTTCCTGAACTCGACCGGTGAACTGATCGCCGGTCAGGGCAACGCCAATCAGCTGCGCGGCTGGTGGCTGTACACCATGCTGCACAGTCTCCATCCGCTGCGCGAGAAGCTCACACTCTTCTGGCACGATCACTTCGCGACCAGCATCAACAAGGTTTCCAGCACGCAGATGATGTTCAAGCAGAACTCGACGCTGCGACGGCACGCCCTGGGCACACTCGAACCCTTCTTGCAAGCGATGAGCAAGGATCCCGCCATGCTCATCTGGCTCGACTCCAACGGCAACGTCAAAGGCAAGCCCAACGAGAACTATGCCCGCGAACTGATGGAGCTATTCACGCTCGGCGTCGGCAACTACACCGAACAGGACATTCGCCAGGCTGCTCGCGCCTTCACCGGCTGGCAGACCGACGAGGACAACTTCACCTTCGAGTCCGATCTGCACGATAACGGCGACAAGACCGTCTTCGGCAAGACGGGCAAGTTCAACGGCGAGGACGTCGTTCGGCTCTGCGTCCAGAAGCCGGCCTGCGCTCTGCATGTGACGCGCAAACTGTATCGGTTCTACGTCAGCGACACCCATGTCCCGCCGGAGAAGTTCCTCGCTCCGCTGACGGACGCCTTCCGCAAGAGCGACCTCGACGTCAAGGCACTCGTCCGTCAGATACTCGGCTCGCGCCACTTCTACTCGGCGCACGCCTATCGCCAGAAGATCAAGAGTCCGGTCGATCTGGCCGTCGGCGCTATCTGGAGCCTGACGAGCCGGGAGGTCCCGCAGACGGCGCTGGTGCCGAAACTCGAGGACATGGGCCAGACGCTGTTCGCGCCGCCCAACGTCAAGGGCTGGCCAGGCGGCACGTCCTGGCTCAATACCTCGACCATCCTGGCGCGGCACAACTTCGCCCAGGCCGTGGCAGCGGGAACGCTCAAGTCCATCCAGGAACGACGCCGTGGGCGGTTCGCGGACATCGAGGAAGAGGTGAATAATCAGCGAGAGGCGGCCGAGCGGGCGGTCGAGGAGGCCCGCCGCGCCGCCGAGGAGGCGAAGGCCGCCGCTGAGGGCAAACCGGTGCCGCCGAGGCCGGAACCGGTCGCCCCGCCGCTGCCTCCGCCGCCCGCGAACCTCGACGTTGCCACCCTTCTGCGCACGGAAAAGGCGACAACGCCGGACGCCATGGTCGGCGTACTGCTCGACGCCCTACTGCAAGGCGACGTCAGCGCCGTCGCGAGGATGGACCTCGTCGCTTTCGTCAAGAAGGGCAACCCAACGGGAGCCGACCTCGAACGCCGGGCGCGCGAAGTCGCTCACATGATTATGACCATGCCGGAATATCAACTGAGCTAACCAAATGATGAATGATGAATGATGAATGATGAATGATGAATTCAAGAATGCCTTAATTCATCATTCATCATTCATCATTTGAAAGGATCTTCCCATGATGCATCGTCGAGATTTTCTGGCTCGTACGCTTCAGGGTTCGTCGCTGCTGGCGCTCGGCTCCCTCGTCCCGGAGTTCGTCGCTCAGACGGCCCACGCCGCTCCCGCCGGCAAGGACACCGTCCTCGTCCTCATCGAGATGGCCGGCGGCAACGATGGACTTAACACCGCCATTCCCCATGGCGATGACGCCTATCACAAGGCCCGCCCGACCCTGCACTTTACGAAGGACCAGGTCGTCAAGGTCAACGACGACGTCGGCCTGCATCCGGCCATGCGCAACCTCGGTCAGATGGTCGAGAAAGGCCAAGTCGCCATCGTTCAGGGCGTCGGCTATCCCAACCCGGATCGCTCGCATTTCGAGTCGATGGACATCTGGCAGATGGCCGACCCCCGGCGCAGCAAGAAGGATGGCTGGATCGGCCGCGGCACGACGTCGCTTCAGAAGGGCGGCGACGTGCCGGTCATGCACATCGGCGCTCGACGTCTGCCGCTCGCTCTTGTCGGCGGTGGCGGGGGTGTCGTCAGCATCAACCATCGCCAGCCGTATCGCCTCGAACTCGGCACCAGCGATCCCGCCGAGAAAAAGGCTCGCCGCAAGCTGATTGACGAGTTGACGAAGGCGCCGCAAAGCGACAAGGACAGTCTGCTGTCCTTCGTGCAGAGACGGCAGACTCAGACGTACACGACGCTCGACAAGCTCGAGGAGTTGCTCAAGCGCAGCCGTGGCCCGGCGAACTTCTTCAGCAGCGGCGACGGCCAGCGCAACTACGATCAGAATTCGCTCGTCGAACGGCTGCAGTTGATCGCGCGGCTGATTCAATCGGGGTTCGGGACGCGGGTCTTCTACGTCATGATCGACGGCTTCGACACGCACTCCGGCCAGGCGGAGGACCACAAGAAGCTGCTCGGCGAAGTGGCCGACGCGATCTTCTACATGTTCCAGTCGCTGCAAGCGGGCGGCCAGGACAAGCGCGTCGTGGCGATGACGTTCTCCGAGTTCGGCCGGCGTGTCGTCGAGAACAGCAGCAAGGGAACGGATCACGGTTCCGGCTCGTGTCTGTTCGTCGCCGGTCCCGCCGTCAAGGGCGGCCTGGTGGGCAAGTATCCGAGCCTGACGGAACTCGACTCCGGCGATCTGCGCTGGAACCTCGACTTCCGCCGTGTCTACGCGACGATCCTCGACAAGTGGCTCGGCTGTGACAGCAGACTCGTCCTCGACGGCAAGTTCGAGCCGTTGCCGTTGATTGACGGCAAGGCATAGTGTTGACCCTTCTTGCCGCTTGCGGCGTAGCGAATAAGACCGCTACGCCGCAAGCGGTCCAACCTCGCATCTCGGCGGAGGCTGCCATGACCGCTCTTCGTTCTCGTCCCGCCTTCACGCTGTCGCAGTTGATCGTGCTCCTCGTGCTGTTGGCGCTGTTCCTCGGCTTCCTGCTGCCGGCGGTGGCACGAATCCGCAAGGCGGCTTCGCGCGCTCAGTCGCAGAACAATCTCAAGCAGATTGGCCTGGGAACGATCAGCCATGCCGATGCGAACAACGGCCGGCTGCCCGCCAGCTGCGACAAGAATAACTTCTCCGCTTTCGCTTATACCCTGCCGTACGTCGAACAAAACCCACTCTTCCAGTCGATCAACTTCGCCAAGTCGATCGACGACAAGGCCAACGCCGAGGCGCGCAAGACGACACTCAGATTGTACCTCAGCCCCAATGATCCGCTGATGAACGTCAACGACTATGGGGCGACGAACTATCAGTTCAACGGCCTCGCATTTCCACACCTCAAGGGTCTGCGCTATCCCACCGACATCAGCGATGGGGTCAGCCAAACCATCTTCGTGGCCGAGACGCTGAAGGGCGATGGCAACAACAAGGCCATCGACGTCCGCCGGCAGCACGTCGTCCTGGGCGAGAAGGAAGCCGACAAGTTCAAGGGCGACAAGCGCGAGGAGATGGGCGTCGATGACTGGAAACAGGGCAAGCACATCGCCGGCGATCGCGGGGCGAGCTGGATGGACGGAAGCTTCATGCAGGCGACTTTCCTGCCCGGCCGCAAGCCGAATGACGCGCGTCCCGACGTCGTCGTCGAG
>JBBRIK010000377.1:0-5994 GCA_038221045.1 Gemmatales bacterium | reverse complement strand
AGGCGGATCGTCATCAGAGGGCGGCCGAAGGAGGCAACCGAGTCGCGCGTCCCAGTGGACGGGGGGAATGTAAACGGAGCCGGCGCTCGCGTTCATGTCAGGAATAATGACGACGGGGAATTCGAGTCCTTTCGCCTGATGTATGGTCATCAGACGCACGACGTCGGCGCTTTCCGGCTGGGTCGCGGCCTGTTCCTCGCGCGGCTGCGTGTTGACGAGATCGCCAAGGCGAGCGATGAACTCGGCCAGCCCGAACAGGCCGGAGCGATCGAACGTGCGCGCCAGTTCGACGAGCTTCCACAGGTTGGCAAGTTTGCGGTCGCCGAGAAACTCGAACTGCATGGCCGCATCGTAGCCGCTGTCGGCGAATACCTCTCCGAGCAGCCTGGCTATCGGCACCCGATCTTTCAGAGAACGCCAGCGGCCGAGAAAGCCGCGTGCTCGCAGGACGCGCGGTCGTTGAGCGTCGGGAAGTTGTTCGAGGGCCGCATCGTCGTGCAGCCCTTTCCAGAGTCCGCAGCGCGCGAGGTTGCCACTGGTGTTTCGCGCTCTTGCCCCTTCTCCCTCCGAAGGAGCAGCGGACGAAAAACGCAGGAAGAAGATCGCCTCGTCGCTCAGGCAGCAAAACGGGGAGCGCAGCGTACCCGCGAGAGCGACCTCATCCTGAGGGTTTTCCAGGGCACGGAGCAGATTGAGAAGGTCGTAAATCTCTTGCTGAGCGAAGAACGCCCGGCCGCCGACGAGGTAGTAATCGAGTCCGTACTGCCGCAGGGCCGCCTCGTAGAGATTCACGTTCGACATGGCCCGAAAGAGCAGCACTACGTCGCCACGCCGCACCGGGCGCAGCCGGCGTCCCTCCGTGGTCTTCTCGACGACGAACTTCTCGCCCTCGATCATGACGGCGATGCGCTGGGCGATGCTCTCCGCCTCGCGCATCCGTCTCATTGAGGCGGAGTCGTCCTCCTCGCAGCCGCTCCAGAGGAACTCGACGCATGGTCCCGGATTGACCTGGGGATGATGAGGACGCAGCGGCTCATAGGCCGTCAGGGAGTCGCCGAGCAGGGCGTTGGTGAAGTCGAGAATGGCCGGCTGACTGCGGAAGTTGAGCGTCAGCCCTTGCCGGCCCGCGTGAGCCATCTGCATGCGCAGGGCCTGAAACAATGCCGCGTCCGCTCGCCGGAACCTGTAAATCGACTGGGAGTGATCGCCGACGGCGAAGAGCTTGCCCGTCGTCAATTCGCCGCCGCAGAGCGACTCGACGAGTTCCATCTGTACCGGATCGGTGTCCTGAAGTTCGTCGATGAGCAACACGCGATAGCGCTCCTGCAAGCGAGCGCGGACTTCGAGACGATCGCGCAGCAGATCGCGCGCGAGAACGAGCAGATCCTGGAAATCGACGACGCCATGAAACTGCTTGCGTTCGCGGTAAGCGCGCCACGCCTCGGCCGCCACGCGCAGCATCCGTTTGCCCGCCTCGATGGCCGGCACCAGTGAATCCGGATCGAGCGTGAAGCGATCGAGTTTGAGGCCGCGCAGATCGTCGCGGAAATCGCTGAAGGCGACCTTGATGCACTCATACACCTCCGCGTCGGGCCAGGCTTTCGCTCCCTGTCTGCCGACCTTCGCCGCCTCGGCCAGGCGTTCGACAGTCGCGGCGAGGTCCGTCGCGGCGGCCAGGCGCGGCATCTCGTCGAGCAGAATCTGGACGTTCTCGCTGAGCGGTCCTGCCAGAGGAGGATGCCGGCGTAACAGGGGCAAGAGTCTGGCGATTTTCGGACGCGTATTCAGGATGTAATCGAGGTAGCGTGGACGCAGTTCGACGACGGCGAAGTGCTGCCAGGATTCGGCAATGTCGAGAGCAGGAGTGTCGAGCCACTGGTTCCAGGCGGCCGCGTCGTGAGAATAGACGAGGAGGGGAATCGCCTGGTTGAGGGCGAGCCAGCCGAACAGCAACACCAACTGGCGCAGGTCCTCGCCCACGGCGCTCTGAGCGGTCAGCAGCTTCTGGAGGGCCGCACCGATGGCCTCGCTGCCTATGTTCGCGGACAGCACATCTTCCAGCACATCAAACCGCGGATCGAGTCCCGCCTCGATGGCGTTCTGCCGCAGCAAAGTCCCGCAAAACGAGTGAATGGTGCTGATGGGGGCCGTTTCGAGATTGCGCAGGTGCCGCGCCCAGGTGTCGGCTTCTTCTTCGGGAGCGTTGCGGAGATTATTGACGAGGGCCTGACGGATCCGGGCGCGCATCTGACGTGCGGCGCGTTCGGTGAAGGTGATGGCCACAATCTGGCCGACCTCGACTCCCTCGCGGAGATGGGCGAGATAGCGCTCGGTGAGGACATGCGTCTTGCCGCAGCCCGCTCCCGACGAGAGCAGGACGGACACAGAGCGCGTGAAGACGGCGAGGCGCTGCTCATCGGTCAAACCAGGACTCATCGCCATCAAGCTCACTCTTTCGAGAGGTACTCGTTCCTGCTGGAGAAATTCATTTCAAGCCGGGTGTCAGAGAACGGTATCGTCTCCGCTGAGTCGCACCGCGCCAAGAGCAGAATCTTACGATCCCACGACGTGTGTATAATCTTCTCGGCGTGTGAACTGGCGCTACTCATCATCCCCGAGGACGCCCTCATGCCGGGTGAACTGAATGAATCGAAGCGATTTCCGCTGTTGAGCGAACGAGGACGCCGGCTGCTGCATCGGCTTAGCGAAGATTCGCACGCTCCCCTCTGGAACTGGCCCTGCGGCGATCAACTCGACGCCCCTGGACTCGAACAAGTCCGCGCCTTCGCCCGCACGCTGACCGCCCCTCCCCGCGCGGCGACTGCATGGCTCGCTGACTTCGTCGATTGCTGCGTGCGCGAGGTTCCCTTCTATCGCAATCGCGAAATCACGCGATTCGAGGACATGCCAACGGTGTCGCGCGCCGATCTGGCGCCCCGGCCGTGGGAGTTCGTCCCCGACAGCCAGCCGCTCGATAGATTGCTCGTCTACCACACGTCCGGCACGACAGGCCAACCGGCGAAGGTGCTGGCCCATCCGGCGGCGGCAGCGAGCGGATTGCCACTCCTCGAACACGTCCTCGCTCGCCACGGCGTCACTCTCGGGCGTGACTCGGAGCAGACCGCCTTCATGAATATCTGCTCATTCGAGGGTGCATACACTGGCCCGCTCGTGCTGTCCTATCTCGACGAGGCCGGCTACGCTCGAATCAACCTACATCCGGGCGCGTGGCGTAAGCCGGAGGATCGGGTGCGATTCCTCAGTCACTGGCGTCCGCCTGTCCTGACTTCCGACCCGCTCGCCCTTGCCGAGTTGGCTCAACTGTCGCTTGGGTATCAGCCCCAGGCGATCCTTTCCAGCGCCATGACGATGTCGCCGGCGCTCGCCCGGCGGATGGAGGAACACTTCGGCTGTCCTCTCCTCGATCTGTACGCTCTGGCCGAGGTCGGCATCCTCGCCGTGAAGACGGAACACGGTCATGAAGTCGTGCCATCTGACGTGTTCGTCGAAGTGGTTGATGAGGATGATGTGAGTTGTCCGCCAGGCGTTCGCGGCGAGGTGACGCTGACGGGAGGACGGAATCCTTTCCTGCCGTTGTTACGCTATCGCACCGGCGATTTCGCCGCGCTGGAGGAGCATCAGGGAAGGACAATCCTGGTGGGTCTCGAAGGCCGGCCGCCCTGTCAGTTCCACGCCGAGGATGGAAGGATCGTCCAGAGCATCAATGTGTCGCGCGCGCTCCGCTCATTCCCGCTGGTTCAGTTCGGCTTGCATCAGGAGGCAGCCGGGGGATTGCAGTTTCGCTATCGCGGCGAGGTGGACTTGCGAGCAATCGAGAGAGAGTTGCGTGCGTTATTCGGTGACCGTGTTGCGGTGGACTTCGAGCCGCTGCCGGACGCTCGCCGAGGGCGTCTCAAGGTGGTCCAGTATTCAATCGAGTAGCCGCACCTACGATAGGGCAAACCGCAGACCCACCTCGATGCGGCCATCGGCACTGAGCTGAGTGCGGATCACCTGAGCCGGAACCTCGACGACCGGCTCGCGCTCGGTTCGACTCAACTGCAACAGCAGCTGCGACGGAGGTTTCATCGGCAGATACAGCCCCATGCCGTCGAGAGAGATGTCCTTGCCCAGGCATTCCATCACGTCGCCGACCTTGCCGCCGGCAAAGAGAGGCCGCGCTGCGAGCGCTCGCTCGAAAGGCAAACGCATCTGCTTGCGTTTCTCCGGGCCGACCGAAAGATTCGTCCGCAGGCTATCGATCATCTGCGGCCCCAGCCTCTCCAGCGACACCGCTCCCTCGTCGCGCCCGCAACTGACCGGACGCACCAACAGGCGAATCTCCGTCAGCGTTGCACCGGGACTGCTCGGCGGTCTGGCTCTCACGTCGATCTCCAGTCCTGGCTGGCCTCCCAGCATCCGCCGCCACATGCTCGACTGCAAGCGCACCTGGAACAGGAAGCGGTCCTCTTCCTCCTTGACGAATTCAGCCCGCCACTGCTCGACGAAGCCGGACAGCTTCAGCCGCAATGTGCCGGGAACCAGACGAGCGTAACAGCGATGCTCGATCTCCTCGCCGGGCTTGCAGAAGTAGGGGGCCGAGCGAACCTCGCGCAGTTGACGGTTGCCGGACAGGTCCGACAGGATGTCGAGGACGACTCGGCTCGCTTCCGCGCGATCGATGTGGATGACGGGAGTTTCCGGCAGCTGAACCGGCTCCAGAATATCGACGTCTCCTCGAACGTCCGTCCATCCATCATCGTCGAGCAGGGCTTCTCCCCCAGGAGTGTTCTCGACCAGGGCGCGGATGAACTCGGTGCAATTGGAGTAGCGTTGCTCCGGCTCGGGATTCAGCGCGCGAGCCATGATCGAACGATCCGGCCCAGGGAGCAAATCGAGGCAGTCCAGGGCAGTGGAACGGGCGCGAGCCATCTGGCTTGGCGTCCGGGTGCCATGCACCTGATCGCCCGTCAGCATTTCGTAGAAGATGAGGGCAAGGCTGTACTGATCGCAGAACTTGCTAAGGCGGCGCTGAAACAACTCGGGCGCGGAGTAGCGCGGATTGATCTGGGAAGGCAGTTGACCTCCCGGCAGCCAGACCAGCGCCATCAGTCCGAAGTCCGACAGCTGCAACTGCCCCTCGACCAGCAGGAGGTTGCGCGGATTCAGGCCGAGGTGTTGCAGCCCGTGAAGCTTTTGCAACTCATCGAGGGTGCGGGCGGCGGTCGTCAGGTGACCGAGCAACTCAAGCCGAGGCACGCCGGACTGGCCTCGGTTCTGGCATTCGAGCGCGCGGCTCGCCAGGCTCTCTCGGTTTACTTCCGTAATGATGGCCAGGCGATTCGAGGTGTGCGGCATGATGGTGGCGGGGAACAGGCCGCGATGACGAATCGCGCTGAGTTGGGCGGCCGCCGCTTCCTCTCCCATGCCGGGGTTGAAGGTGTTGACCAGCTTGAGAAGGCGAGGCTCTCCCGCGGGACTCTCGACGCGCCACAACTCCCCGACAGACGTTCGGCCCAGACAGTCAAGGAACTGGAAACCGTTGAGGTTGCTGGATTCATCTTCGTGTGCCGAGGCTCGCCGTCCTTGTCCCCCGAGCCCTTCGGGCCGCGGCACAACCATGGTCGGCCGAACGATGGAGGCCGTCTTTTTCTTCTTCTCGACCAGTTCGATATCGTGCATCGTCGCGGAACTGGTTCGGTTCTCGGCGTGGGTATCGGCCGTCGGTCGGACGACGTCTTCTTCCGGAACCGCGATCAGAGCGCGGACGAATTCGAGACAGTTGCCGTGCCGGCTGCGCGGGTCCTTGGCGAGTGCCTTCGCGACGATGGCTTGATCGCCGAGAGGTAACCCCGTCAGGTCCGGTTTGCCGGAGGTGTGCTGAAGGGCGAGCTGGCGGAAGTTCTTGCCGTTGAAAGGCAGTTTGCCGGTGAGCAACTCGCAGTAGACGATGGCGAGGCTGTACTGATCGCTGAACAGAGTGATCTTGTTGAT
>JBBRIK010000376.1:0-5998 GCA_038221045.1 Gemmatales bacterium | reverse complement strand
TTGATCCATGACCTGGCTCCGGCATTTCGCATCAAGGTGGTGGAAAATCGCGAAAGGACTATTGTCAGAGAATCAGCCCAGCCTGGACAGAGTGAGCGCTCAGGGACATACTGGGGATGGGATACTCGGACACGCTCCTAGTACGGAGCGTTTGCGCCAGTATCGGCGGATGATCGTCGAGTTACTGTTCGCCGAACGGAATCACATCTGTTCGGTGTGCGTGGCCAACGGCGCGTGCGAATTGCAGGACCTCGCCGTCCAGGTTGGCATGGACCACGTCCGTTACGAGTATCTGGCGCCGCAATGTTCCGTGAACGTGACGCACGACCGTTTTGGCGTCGATCACAATCGCTGCATCCTCTGCAGCCGTTGCGTTCGCGTCTGCGATGAGGTCGAAGGAGCGCACACCTGGGACGTGGCTCATCGCGGCACGCAGGCGCGAGTCATCATCGATCTGAACCAGACGTGGGGTTCCTCGACGAGTTGCACGTCGTGCGGCAAATGCGTGCAGGCATGTCCGACGGGTGCGCTGTTCCGTCAGGGCGCGACGGTGGCGGAGATGGAGAAGGACAGGAGCCTGCTGGCCTTCCTGATGACGGCGCGGGAGAAGAAGCAATGGCTGCGGTGAAACTCGCGACAGTCTGGTTGGCCGGCTGTTCCGGCTGTCACATGTCCTTTCTCGACATGGACGAATGGCTGATCGACCTGGCCGGCAAGGTGGACATCGTCTACAGCCCGTTCGTCGATGTCAAGGAGTTCCCCGCCGAGGCCGACATCACTCTGGTCGAAGGAGCCGTCGCCAACGAGGAAAACCTCGCCATGATCCACAAGGTCCGCGCCCGCTCGCGCTATTTGATCGCGTTCGGCGATTGTGCCGTGACGGGCAACGTGACCGCCTTGCGCAACCCTCTGGGAGTCGCCCTCGAAGTGCTGAGGCCCGTCTATCTGGAAAACGGCGATCTGAACCCTCGCATTCCGGACGCCAGGGAGATCGTGCCGGTACTGCTGGATCGCGTGCTGCCCGTCCACGCCGTCGTGCCGGTCGATTTCTACTTGCAGGGCTGTCCTCCGCCGGCGGCCCGTATCCGCGCCGTCATCGAGGCGCTGCTGGAGGGCCGCAAGCCGCAACTTGAGGGGACTGACCGGCGCTTTGGAAAATGCTACTGTGCGCGATTGCCCGCTCGCCTTAATGGAGGACCGTATGACGCAACGCATTGTCATCGATCCCGTGAGCCGTATCGAGGGCCACGCGAAGATCACCATTCAACTGGACGATTCCGGTCAAGTGACCGATGCCCGCTTTCACGTCACCGAGTTTCGCGGCTTCGAGAAGTTCTGCCTCGGGCGGCCCTTCTGGGAGATGGCCGGACTCAGCGCGCGCATCTGCGGCATCTGTCCGGTCAGTCACCTGCTCGCCTCGTCGAAGACCGGGGACGCCATCCTCGCGGTTCGCATTCCTCCCGCTGCCGAGAAATTGCGCCGGCTGATGAACCTCGGCCAGATCATCCAGTCGCACGCTTTGAGTTTCTTCCACCTGTCCGGCCCTGACCTTCTGCTGGGCTGGAATGCCGATCCAGCGAAGCGCAACGTCTTCGGCCTGATCGCGGCCGAGCCGGAGTTGGCTCGGGCCGGTATCCGTCTGCGCCAGTTCGGCCAGGAGATCATCGAACGCCTGGGCGGCCGTAAGATCCATCCCGCCTGGTCCGTCCCCGGCGGCGTCCGCGAGGGATTGTCCGCGGAATCGCGCGACTACCTGCGCGGCCGAGTTCCCGAGGCGCGGGCCACGGCTCAGGAAGGACTGCGGCGCTTCAAGGGATTTCTCGACTCGCATCAGGAGGAAGTGCTGGCGTTCGGCAACTTTCCCAGCCTGTTCCTCGGCCTGGTCGGGCCGGATGGCGCCTGGGAACACTACGACGGCCGGCTGCGCTTCGTCGATGCCGCCGGCAACGTCGTGGCCGATCAGGTCGAGCCGGCTCGTTATGCGGAGTTCATCGGCGAGGCGGTCGAGGAGGACTCGTATCTGAAATCGCCTTACTATCGCCCGCTCGGCTATCCGGAAGGCGTCTAACGCGTTGGCCCGCGGGCGCGCCTGAACGTCTGCAGTCGCATCGGATCTCCCCTGGCGGACGCCGAACTGCACGAGTTCCGTCAGCGGTCCCCTGGCCTGGCCACGTCGTCGTTCCTCTATCACCTGGCCCGGCTGATCGAGATCCTGGCCGCCACGGAGAAGATCGAGGAGTTACTGGGCGATGCCGACCTGATGTCGGAGCGGCTGCGGGCGCATGCCGGCATCAATCAGTTGGAGGCGGTCGGTTGCAGTGAGGCGCCGCGCGGGACGCTGTTCCATCACTATCGCGTCGATGAAAACGGCCAACTCGTGAAGATCAACCTGATCATCGCCACGGGCCAGAACAGTCTGGCGATGAATCGCACGGTCGCGCAGATCGCCCGCAAGTACATCCACGGCACGACCGTCGCGGAGGGCATTCTGAATCGCGTCGAGGCGGGCATCCGGGCATTCGATCCCTGTCTGAGTTGCTCGACGCATGCCCTCGGCCAGATGCCACTCTATCTCCAACTGATCGGTCCCAGCGGCGAGTTGCTCCGCGAGTTCAGGCGATGACAGACGTTCTCGTTATTGGTTACGGCAACAGGCTGCGGAGCGACGACGCCGTCGGCCCTCTCATCGCGGAGGCTGTTTCGCGTTGGCATCGTCCAGGCGTTGAAGCTCTCGCCCTGGCGCAGTTGACGCCCGAACTGGCCGAGCCGCTGTCGCGCGTCCGTCTCGCGCTCTTCGTCGATGGCTGCATCGACAGCGATACGGTGCTAATCCAGCCTCTCGTTCCAGGTCCCTTCGAGCCGTCGCTCCACCACACCGGCGACCCGCGCTGGCTGCTCGGCCTGACGCTGGCAGTGTACGGGCAATGCCCGGTTTCCTGGCTGATCGCGGTGCCGGCGGTCCATCTCGACTTTGGCGAGCAACTCTCCGCGGCCGCTCTCCAGGGAGTGCAACTCGCTCTGCGTGACATCGATATCCTGCTTCGAGGCGAGGTCATTGATAGTCCGTCAAGGTTGCCGGCGGGACCGCCACCCGCAGCGCATTGATCACGGCAGCGAGGTCGATGATCTCCTGGAGGACGGCCCCAGCAACGGGAGGAAGGAAGCCCGCTGCGGCCGCCAGCATCCCAAGGAGGCTGAGCGCCATCCCACCGACGGCACTCTGCAGGGCGATGGTGCGCATCCGCCGGCTGATGTGCAACAACTCGTCCACTTTCTACAGGGAACTCTCCATGATGACGGCCCCTGCCGCCTCGGAGGTGATGTCGTTGTTCTGGCCAAAGGCAATCCCGACTGTGGCCGCCGCCAGAGCCGGCGCATCGTTCATCCCGTCGCCGAGGAACGCGGTGTTCGCCCGGAGTGCCTCCTTGCGGACCACTGCCACCTTTTCCTCGGGACTTTGGCTGGCATAGATTTCCTTGATGCCGACCAGGTCGGCCAGATAACGCACCTCGGATTCCCTGTCGCCGGAGACGAGCAGCAGCCGGTTGAAATGGTGCCGGGGTCCCAGGTGATGGATGAAAGACGCCCCCTCGGCACGCGGTTGGTCGCGGAACCGGAACAGCGCGGCGTAACGGCCATCGACCACGACGGCACACTCCATCCCGCCTGTGCCTGGCAGTTCGTTCTCCGGCAGCAGGTTCTGGACCACCACTTCTTTGCGGCTTGTCACGCGGACCGACCGGCCGGCGACCTGGCCGGTCAACCCCTCGCCTGGCCGCTCACTGACAGCGCCGGCGTCCAGGAGGGGCAAGCCAGCCTCGCGCGCGGCTGCCAGGATCGCGCTCGACAACGGATGCTTGGAGTAGCGTTCCAGGCTGGCCACCAGGGAGAGTACCTCGTGGTCCGCGAAGCCCGCATGCGCGATCACTTCGGTTAGCTGTGGCTGGCCGTAGGTCAGGGTGCCAGTCTTGTCGAAAATGGCGGTGCGGCAGGTGGCGATCTTTTCGAGGACTGCCGGATCCTTGATGATGATGCCGCGCCGGGCCGCCAGCGAGATCGAGCCAATGATGGCGACGGGTATGGCGATGAGCAGGGGACAGGGCGTGGCGATCACCAGCACGGCCAGGAAACGTACTGCCTCGCCGCTCAGCGCCCAGGCAGCCGCGGCGATCGCAACGGCCAGCGGCGTGTAGAAGGCGCCGAGCTGGTCGGCCAGGCGGCGCATCCGCGGACGCCTCTGCTCCGACTCGCGCATCACGCCCATGATTCTGGCATAGCGCGAGTCGATCGCCAGTTTGTCGGCTCGAATGGTCAGCACCGAGTCCCCATTGATCGCGCCGGAGATCACAGCGGCCCCAGGCGTCTTGGACATCATGTACGGCTCCCCCGTCAGGTAGGACTCGTCCATGATCCCGTGTCCCTCAAGCACGGTGCCGTCCACCGGACAGGTGTCGTGGGGAAAGACAAGCACCGTATCGCCGACAGCCACCTCGTCGAGAGGGACGTCGATAACTTCGCCGCTCCGCTTCCGGTGGGCCACCGACGGCATGCGCCGCGCCAGCATCTCCAGTACCGAGGAGACGCTGCGCACGGCGTATCCCTCCAGCGCTGCGCCGCCCGAGAGCATGAGTACCACCAACGTGCCGGCCAGGTATTCGTCGAGCAGAACGGACGTCACGATCGAGATGCCCGCGAGGAGGTCAGAGCCGAACTTCCCGTATAAGAGGCCAACAACGAGTCCAAGGACGAGAGGAATTCCGCCGAGGATCAGCGCGACGATCAATGGGAAGTCGGGCAGCGTGAAGGGACCGACCCTGGCATCCGTCTTCAGGCAGAGGCGAAGGAGGAGGCACACCCCGATCGCCATCACCGCCAGGATCGCAATGAAGCCCTGAGAGCGGCTTGTAACCTCTTTCCAGAATTTGCCCTGACCCTTGCTGCTCATGGGAACCCCGAGCCTTCCTTTCCATGTTGCGTGCGGCGATTCAGCAGATCCTCGGCAGTTGCTCTCCCGAAAGCATGGACACCACGCGCTCGCCGCCGATCAACGTCTTCAAGGTTACCAGTGCGGGATGATCGGCCACGACTTCGCCGATGATGGCCGCGTTCCGGCCGAGCGGGTGGGATCGCATGACTTCCAGCAACCTGTCGGCATCGCCGCCCGGCACGACGGCGATCAGTTTGCCCTCGTTGGCGACATAGAGCGGATCGAGTCCAAGCATCTCGCAGGCGGCCCGTACCTCTTCTCGCACCGGGATGGCTCTCTCCAGCAGTTTGACGCCCACTCCCGACGCGACCGCCAGTTCGTTCAGGGCGCTCGACAGCCCGCCGCGCGTCGGATCGCGCATGCAGCGGAGGGCGGGGCATGCCTTCAGCATCACCCGCGCCAGGTCGTGGAGTGGGGCCGTGTCGCTTTCCAGGACCGTCTCGAACTCCAGCCCCTCGCGGACAGACATGATGGCCATGCCGTGGTCGCCGACCGTCCCCGAAACAAGGATGCGATCGCCGGGGCGCGCGGCGTGGATCGACAGCGAGGTTCCTTCCGGAACCAGCCCAATCCCCGTCGTGGTGATGAAGACTCCGTCGCCCTTGCCGCGATCGACGACCTTGGTATCCCCCGTCACCAGGGTCACGCCGGACTCGCGGCAGGCGTCGCGCATCGAGGCAAGGATGCGGCGCAGATCGGCCAGCGGCAACCCCTCCTCAAGGATGAACGCGGCCGTCAGGTACAGAGGCTGGGCGCCGCCGACCGCAAGGTCGTTCACCGTACCGTGGACGGCCAGGGAGCCAATGTTGCCGCCAGGGAAAAAGAGCGGCCGCACCACGAACGAGTCCGTGCTGACGGCGAGACGGGCTACTCCCGCGTTCGCACCCAGCGAGACGACGGCCTGGTCTTCCAGGGCCGACAGGACGGGGTTGTCGAAAGCTGGGAGGAACAGGCGCTGGAGGAGATCGGCCGTCAGTCGGCCGCCGCCGCCGTGGCCGAGTACGATCATCT
>JBBRIK010000375.1:0-5998 GCA_038221045.1 Gemmatales bacterium | reverse complement strand
GGCGGCGGCTTCGCTCCAGGAGGCGGTGGCTTCCCCGGCGGCGGCGGCGGCTTTGCTCCGGGAGGCGGAGGAGGACGCCGAGGCGGCGGTGGAGGAGGCATGGGGGGAGGCGGACGACGCCAGGGAAGTGCCGACTCAACGCGAGGACCGGATTTTTTTGAACAACGGGACAAGGACGTCCCTCAGCAGTCTCAACTCTACGATCCGCAGCTTGATAACACACCTCGAATTGAGAACCTAAGACCGGCGAGCCAAGCCCAGCTCGCCGGCGCCCAACCGGGCAGCCAGGAAGAACAACAAGACGACAAGCAGCCCAAGCAGCCGGTGGACCCGTTGAAGTCCAGGGGAGTGATCGCGCCCAAGGGCGACGTGACCATCGAGGCCCTCGAAGACCTTGGCATCCTCGTCATCCGGGCGGCCAACCCGGCGGACGCCGAACTGGTCCTCCAGTTGATCGAGTACATCAGGGAGCAGAGCGAAGGCGCGGAAGTGGCCGTCGAACTGGTCGTCCTCAAGCACGCCGACGCCACGAGCATCTTCAACCTGCTGAACCAAGTGTACCAGCGCGTCCAGGTCGGCGCGGGTGGCAATTCGCCGACCCTCCTTCGGCCAGTGACGACGTCGGGACAGGGATTGCTCGGCGCCTTCTCGATCGGGCAGTCGCAGCCGGCTACGGTGGCCCTGTTCTCGGTGCCTCGATTCAACGGACTGCTGATCGCCGTCTCGAAGAACCGGCTGGCCGAGATCAAGAAACTGATCGAGACGCTTGATCGCGACACCACCAAGGAAGCTCAGTTGAAGCCGTTCCGTCTCAAGAGGGCGTCGGCGTCCAAGGTGGCGGCCACGGTCCAGAACTTCTATGCGGGCCGCTATCCCAATGAGGGGACGCAGCAGCATCAGATCCGGCTGACCTACGACGATTCGTCCAACACGGTCTTCGTTCAGGCCGCCCCGGCGGACCTGGCCGAGATCGAGCAGTTGATCTGGCGCATCGATAACTTCGAGTCTAACGCCAAGAACGACCTGGCCATCGTCCTGCTGCGGCAGGCGACGTCCGACGAACTTGCGACCCTGCTGTTACGGGTCATCACCGAGGGTGTCGCGCCGCAAACCACGCCGCAGGCCACCCCAGGCGGTGGAGCTGCCGGTGGGGCGGGAGGCGGCGGCGTGTTCGGCGGTGCCGGGGGCGCGGCTGGCGGAGGGGTGTTCGGGGGCGCGGCTGGAGCGGCGGGTGGCGGGGTGTTCGGTGGTGTGGCGGGCGCGGCAGGCGGTGCAGCCGGTGGCGCGGCCGGGCGAGCGGGTACGACCGTCGGGGGCGGCCTCACGACCCGGACAACTGCTTTGCGGATCATCGACACCCGGCCAGGCGGTGTGGCGGTCGAATCGGGGCTGCTGGAGGACGTCCATATCACGTCCGACCCGCGGACCAACGCCCTGATCATCTCGGCCCCCGAGAAGACGATGCGGCTGCTCCTGACACTGGTCGAAAGACTGGACATCCCGCCGGCGGCGCGGGCGGAGATCAACATCTTCCCGCTGAAGAAGACCGACGCGGCGACGATAGCGGCCATGCTGCAACAGTTGTTCCTCGGCACCTCCTCGGGCGTCGGCGGACAGCAGCGTCCCGGTGCCGCAGGCGGCGCAGGCGGCGCGGGCGGCGGCGCAGGAGGGGCTTTTGGAGCGGGAGCCGCTGCGGGAGGGGCCTTCGGTGCGGGCGGCGCTGGGGGAGGCCAGTTGCGGCCGGCGGGAAGCGACCCGCTGTTGATCGATCTGCGTTTGTCGGTCGATCAGCGTTCCAACAGCATCATCGCGGCCGGAAGCCCGGCCGACCTGCTCCGCATCAACGCCATCATCGCCCGGCTGGATGACGCCCCCGAGTCGCAGCAGCGGCGCACCGAGGTCTACCACCTGAAGAACGCGACGGCGGTGGACGTGGCCAACGCCCTGAACACCTACCTTCAGGGGACCCTGAATGTGGTGGGCGACGCGGGATTGTTAACTTCGCTGGTGTCGCTGGAACGTGAGGTCGTCGTGGTAGCCGAGCCGATCAGCAACAAGCTGCTCATCAGCGCCACGCCGAACCGTTACGACGAGATCCTGCGCCTGATCGCTCAACTCGACGAAGAGCAGCCGATGGTGGTCATCCAGGTGCTGGTGGCCGAGGTTGATCTGAACACCACGGAGGAGTTCGGCATCGAAATCGGCCTGCAATCGCCGGTGCTGTTCCAGCGCAGCATTCTGCCCGCCGCCACAGTGGTGAACACCATCAGTCCTGTGTCGCTGGCTGCCGTGCCTGGCTTCAACTTCAATAATCCGACACTGCCGTTGGGTAACAGCAACATCGTCGGACAGAACATCACTGGCGTTCAGGGACTGGGCAGTTTCGGTACGGGCCGGGTGTCGCCCAACAGCAGCATCGGCGGCTTCGTCTTTTCGGCGGCTTCGGACAGCTTCAACCTGCTGATCCGCACGCTGAAGACGCAGGGCCGGCTCGACATCCTGAGCCGCCCGCAAGTGATGACCCTGGACAACCAGTTCGCGCGCATCCTCATCGGCCAGGAAGTGCCGTACATTTCCGGCACGAACCTGTCCGGGACGGGTCTGTCGCAGCAGAACGTCACCTATCGTCCCGTCGGCGTCGAGTTGCAGGTGACGCCGAAGATCGGGCCGGAAGGCCGGGTGCTGATGCGGGTGGTGCCCACGGTGTCCTCGGTCAACCCGACGCCCGACATGCTGGGCAACGGCATTCTGGCCCCGCGGTTCAACGTGCAGACGGTCGAGACGACGGTCGGCGTGATGGACGGCGAGACGGTGGCCCTCGGCGGCCTGATTCAGACGCGGGACCAGAAGAACGAGAACAAGATCCCCTTCCTGGGCGACCTGCCCTATGTGGGTTCGCTGTTCCGGTTCCGCACGCAGTTGAAGACGAAGCAGGAATTGATGGTGATCCTGACGCCGCACATCGTCCGCACACGGGCGGAGGCGGACCGGCTGCTGGCTCTGGAATCGCGGCGTATGGACTGGGTGGTCGGCAACGTCGTCAAGACGCACGGAACGACCGGCTTCGAGCCGCTGCTGCCGAACTACAACCTGGAAGACAAGCACGGTCACGGCCCGCTGTTCCCTGGGGCGACTCACGAGACGTTGCCGCCGGCGGAGGGAGAAATGTTGCCGATGCCTTCGGTCGCGCCGATAAGCCAGCCCCAACCGCCGCCGTCGCCGATGCCGATCAGTATGGAGACGCCGATGGAGCCTGTGAAAAAGGAGAGCCGAGGATGGCATATTTTCCGCAAATGAGCCTGAGGCGGGGCGCTCTCTTGCTGGTGCTGGCCGGCTGCCTGTCCGGCGGTTGTGTCAGCATCGGCGGGCTGGTGGGTCTGAATGGTCCGAAGGAAACCCCCGTTCAGATCGGCGTCTTCTGGAATCATGAGGTAACCTTCGCTCCGGACCCGGCGCATGGCGGCACGCCCTCGCCGGGTCTGGTGGGCCGAGTGTATATCTACGGCCACAACATGGGCGTCCTGCTGGAGACGGAAGGCGCTCTGCATGTCGAACTGTCCGATGGGAGCGGCAAACCCGCCCTCGAACAGTGGAACATCGATGCAGAGACGATGAAGAAGTTCCAGCGGAAGGACTTCCTCGGCGCTGGTTACAGCGTGTTCCTGCCCTGGTCAACGTATCGGCCCGAGCTGACGCATGTGGTGCTGAAGGTGGCGTTCCAGCCGAAGGAGGGAGTGCCATTGTACGCCAGCCCCTCGGCGCTGGTGCTGAACACCGAGGGGGGCGATCCCCGAATGGGACCGTTCTCGCCCGCGCCGCCGCCGGCAAGGCGATAACCTTCTTGCCGCTTGCGGCTTAGCGGGCTGACCGCTACGCCGCAAGCGGCAAGAGGTTATTCCGTTGTTGGTGATGCAAGGTCGCCCGCACAGAAACCGGCCTCTCGATGCGAGCCGTCGCAGAAGGGCCGGCACTTCGACTGCCCACAACGACACAGGGCGATGGAGTCCTTTCCCGCCGGCGGCACAAACTCGTTGCCGTTGTGATCGACGATCTTGACGAGGCCCTTGATGACATAGGGGCCATTTTCGCGGCAGCGAATAACGATCGGCTCGGACATCTCAGTCTCCTCACCTCCCACGACGTTCGCGACGTGGTCCCTCTTATCTCATCCCGCATCCTGAAGCGGCAAAAGACAAACGTCGAGCCGCAAGTGATATTATCGCTTGCGCCTCGACGTTTGTTGGGATTCAGATGCAGAAAGAATCAACGGCTCGCGGCGAGGACGGGCAGCTTGGCGAACTCGACGGCCACCAGTTTGCCGGCCTCGACGGCCACCCGCTGCGTCTCGCTGACGGTGCGGCCGTCACGGATCATCTCGGCCTTGAGGGTGTAGTGGAACGTCTTGCCCCTCTCGAGAGCCGGCGTGTCGAAGTTGCGCTCCGAGGTCGTCAGCGGGCAAAGCACGCCATCGACATAAAGCCGTGCTTCGGAGGGCAGTTTCACGTTGATCATCGCCGCTTCCTCCTTGTCCGGCTTCGGTGCGGTCCAGCCCTTCAACTGGCTCAGATCGACCTTGACCGACTGTCCGGCCTGAACGGTGACCCGCTTGGTCACGGCGACCGGCTTGCCGTCCTTCACGCCCGTGGCCTTCATTTCATAGAAGTAGATGCGCGAAGGATCCAGTTCCGGCGTGACGAACTTCTGGCTGTTTCCCTCGAGGGCAATGGCCTGGCCATCGACGGTGAGCTTCGAGCCGGCGGCGATCTCGATCGTCACCTGGGCCTGGTGGGCTGCTGGCGCGACCGCATGGTAGTGTGGGACGATCACTGGGCTCACGACGTATCCTCCACAGCATCCGCCACAACAGCCACCGCAGCAATTGTTGCTGATGATGACCACTCCTCCGCAGCAGCCGTTGCAAGATGACCAGCAACCGTGGCAGGAACTGTAGCACCCGTGACACGACGACCAGCAGCCGTGGCAGGAGCTATAGCATCCGTGGCAGGAACTGGTGCACCCGTGACACGACGACCAGCAGCCATGACAGGAGCTATAGCATCCGTGGCAGGAACTGGTGCAGCCATGACAGCCGGAGGTCCAGCCCCAGGAGGGAGCCTCGCCGGAAGCCGTCATCATTGCGGCCAAAACGATACCGTACATCTTGGTCGGTCCTCCTCAGGTAAGCGGCGCAATGCGGACCGTTGACAGTCCTGGCGCCATCGTTAGGGAATGCGCGATCAACACGAACGCTGTTCGCTGTCAATACAGTAGAGAAGGAATGGGTATGCCGTCAAACAAATATGGGGTAAATTGAGAAGATAGGCAAGATATGATGGCGTCAGGACCGGAACAGGCGGTTTTTGAGGTAATCGGCCTGAGAGGTGAGAAGAAACGCAATCAGCCCGCCTTGTGAGGCGGGCTGATTGAGAAGCCCCGGCAATGACCTACTCTCGCGCGAGAAGCACTACCATTGGCCCCGGATGCTTAACGGCCGTGTTCGGAATGGGAACGGGTGTGGCCATCCGGGTTTGGTCACCGGGAAGATCGTCCTGCCCCAGGCGGCTTCGCAGTTTGCAAAGCCGCAAGCGGCGGGTTGTATAAAGGAGGGGAGCGGTGAGGGTTGTGTTCTCTGTGTTGAGTGCCATCGCGGTTGAGCGAGGGGTCAATGCGGTCAAGCGATCGGCTGTTAGTACCGGTCAGCTGAGACGGTTGCCCGTCTTACACTTCCGGCCTATCGACCTGGTAGTCTTCCAGGAGCCTGTGTCTTACGACGGGAGACATGATCTTGGAGGGGGTTTCACGCTTAGATGCCTTCAGCGTTTATCCGGGCCGTACGTAGCTACCCAGCGTTGCTCCAGGCGGAACAACTGGCACACCAGAGGTACGTCCCTCCCAGTCCTCTCGTACTAGGGAGAAATCTCCGCAAGTCTCCTACGCCCGCAACAGATAGGGACCGACCTGTCTCACGACGGTCTAAACCCAGCTCACGTACCGCTTT
>JBBRIK010000374.1:0-6004 GCA_038221045.1 Gemmatales bacterium | reverse complement strand
CCGCTCGCCGGCGCGGCCAATTCCTGTTGCAGACCCGCCAGGCGCTCGCTCTGTTCCTTCGTCAGGGCCGCTTCGAGTCCGGCGATCAGATCGCGCCGCAGTTGATTTAGACGCGACGCGGGTACGAACAGGCCGGCGGCGTTCTTGAGTGTGAACGAGTCCAGCATCAGTCCGGTCGAGCCGAGCCGGCTGAACGCCTCGCGCGCGGCCTGGTCCATCGCCTGCCGATCTCGCGCCTCGCTGAACGGCCCGGCCAGTTCACATCGAAGCTCCACGACAGGACCATGAGGCCGTGTCAGCACGCTTCCGGTCGCGATCAATTGCTCGGCCGTCAGCATCAACTCGACCGCGAGCGGCCGGCGGTTGCGGTGTTCTCCCGCCTTCGGACGTTCGTGGCGATACTTCTGTTTGACCGCCTGCGACGACGAGCAGTAGACCGGCGCGGATGCCGGCAGTTCGGGATGATCGCGCGGCAGACCCACCTCGACCATCGTCCCGGCCTTCGACTCGAAGACCTCTTCGGTCCGGCCTCGCCGCTTCGGATCGGGAACCCAAAGATGATCGACGGCGAATCCAAACGGTTTCCCCAGCGCCGGCAGATCGACTTGCAGGCCATCATGCCGTTCGATCGGTCGCGACGTGCGGAAGCGAAGTCGTGGCTCCGGCCCACCGAGGACCGCTTCGACCTTGCCGATCAGGGTGCCGCGATGGCCGACGGTGTCGCGGTCGGCGACTTCCTTGTCCTTGTGCGACTGGACGAACAGCCGCGTCCAGGGCCGGCTGAAGACCGCCTGCATGTCGGCTTCCAACTGAGGCCGTTCGCCCGTCTCCAGTTTGCCGTCGATGAGCCGTCGATAGTAGTCGGTCGTCGTGGCCACATAGAGGGGACTCTTCTTGCGGCCCTCGATCTTGAAGCACGACACGCCGGCCGATTGCAGAGCGGGAATGTGATCGGGCAGGGCGAGGTCCTTCATCGAGAAGGGGAAGCCCTGGCGCGGATCGCGGCGGACGTCGCTGCCGTCGCGCAGGGCGAGCGGCGCGCCGGTCACCTCGTAGGAATCGCGGCACGAATAGGCGCACTTGCCGCGATTGCCGCTGCGTCCCAGCGTCTGCGACGAGAACAGGCACAGTCCGCTGTAGGCGTAGCAGAGCGCGCCGTGGATAAATACTTCCGTCTCGATGCCCGCCTCGGCGGTGATGTCGCGCACTTCCTCGAAAGTCAGCTCGCGGGCCAGAACGACGCGCGAGAAGCCGAGCTGATGCAGCACCTCGGCCCCGGCGCGATTGTGGACGGCCAATTGCGTGCTGGCGTGCAGTTCCAGACGTGGGAAATGCCGGCGCACGAGCGACCAGGCGCCGAGGTCCTGGACGATTAGCGCGTCAACGCCGATGTCGGCGAGGGCGGCGACGTCGGCAATCAGCTCGGGCAGTTCGTCCTGGCGGATGAGGGTATTGACGGTGACGAAGACGCGGCGCGGCGGAGTCAGGGCGTGAGCGAAGGCGGTGATTTCATCGACTTCTTCGAGGGTGAAGTTCTCGGCCTCGGCGCGGGCGGAGAACTTCTTCAGTCCGAGATAGATCGCATCGGCCCCGTACTGAAAGGCGGCAAAAGCAGAGTCGGGGCCACCGGCGGGAGAGAGCAGTTCGGCAGGGCGTCGGGGCAGATCCTGGGGGACGGGAAGCAGGAGCAACGGCTCGGGCGCATCGCGGTAGGCCCCTTGCGGCTCGGCCGGCTCGGGCGCATCGGGGAGCGGACCGACCGGCGTCCAGCCGTGCCAGCCGGCAGCGTGTTCGGTGTCGTCCTGGGGGACGATCAGGGGCAAGGAGAGGATCGGCGCGCTCATGGAGTTGATTGTACCGAAGGGGGAGCGACGATGTTAGCCCACCTTCGGCCTGGAAAGCAGGCCGCGTACTATTCTTTTGCATCCTGATAGGAGGGAGAGCACAGGTTGCCGGACGCGCCGCCAGGGTCAGACTACAGGGTGAGATCATCATGTGAGTTCCGATTGGCCCCTCCCTTCAGCAGGATCCGTATGCTCGCGTGACCGGCTTCGATCAGCCGGTCACAGTTCGGGTTCGTGCGCTGGCGCTGAGTTCCGTCGGCGTTTCCTCCGCTACGACTTTGGACCGGGGGGTAGATCTGACTGCGTGACGGCATGGGGCGTGCTTCAATTTATCATGACCTCCAAGGCACGTCAGACCCCCCTTTTCTTCCCGATACCGGCCTGGCTGGCGCGAGCGAAGCCCTTGTTGGCCAGACCCTGCGACAGCACGGCCAGAGATGCGACCAGACACTTCGCGCGATTCATCGCAGGATCCTCCACGCAGGAAATGAGAAGACCCGATTCCATCAACGAGACGCGACTGGAAGGGAGTGTCTGGTTGATGGAACAGTTTCCGATAGTTAGACGTACCAGGAGCGCGTTCGATTGTTCGCGCGAATAGGCCGGTCCCCAATCACGTCCTCAACTCAGATCCATAAACGGCGATGCCCCCTGCGTGCCGGGCGGCGGCCCGACACGCTTGCGGTACGCCCGGTATTCGGACAGGGCCAGGACGTTCGTCGAGGTGACGTCGACCGGCTCGACCTGTGTGCAGCCGGCCGCCAGCACCGCTTCCCCATTGGGGACCATCAGATAAATCCCGAATTGCTGAGCCTGGAGCGGAGTCGAAGGGATCAGTTCTCTGACCTGCCGCACCTCCGGTTTCCCCTTCGGCGGCGTCCCGACCACGGCCCAGAAAGGGAACTGGAGCCGTTCGCGGAGCCAGGAGTGCCATTCGCGTCGTCGCCACTGCCGCAGGTATTCGTCCGCGGCCGGCCGGTTCAGCTCCCAGGGCAGCACTCGGCACACGACTTCCGGATGCCGCAGACCCAGGTAAAGGAGCAGCATAGGGATATCGCCCTTTGGCAGCGTCGTGCCATAGCCCATGGCACAGTAGAGGTTTTCCGCCGGCACCCACGGCGACAGATAGGTGAGGGTTATTGCTCCCTTTGACGGGCGATAGGCGTTTACCCCTCCGAGGTTGAGTGCGATGGCCCGCAGCGGGCGGCCGGAATGCGTTTCCTGAATGGGGTCCCAGGCCTGGAGAATGACGGTGTCGTCGCGGACTTCACCGACTTCAAAGAGGCCGATCTCCGCCGCCTTCCAGAGGCGCAGTTGCTCGGCGGCAGGCGACGGAAAGCGAGCGCCGGCCCCAGCCAGGAAAGCGTCCACCGGCTGCCAGGAGTCGCCGGGGACGCCGTGCCAGAGGAACTCCTCCGTGATCCAGTGGTCAACCATGTCGGGAAGGTCTCCCAGCAACCCCCGGCGGGCCGCGGATGTCAGGGAGCGGAGCTTCGACGCTCCAGAGCCCCGGTCGGATGCCAGGGTGGCCAATTCAAACTTGACCAGGTCGGGTCGGGCCAGGCTGGGATCTCGGCCCCCCGGAAACGAGGCAGGCGGAGGCATGCGGAGCTTTCGCTCCAGTTCGCGAATCCGGGCCAACACCGGATCCGAATCCGGCGACTGCCGCTGGTGTTGCTCGCGCTTCTGCAGCCGCTTCTGCCGGCGTTGTTTCTTCTTCTCGTCGCGGCTCGCCATACGCTGGCCCTCTCTGTCGTCAGCGAAGATGTATCGGCAGCGTTCTCTCCCCCATCAGCCCGGCACGGACAATGTACTCCCCCGCACTCGATCAAGTAGAGTTGCCCGGTCACTCAGCCGAGACGGTATTCCGGCAGGCACTGATGCGAAAGGAGCCGGTGTGCGATATCATCGAGTGAATTGGGTAGAACCCAAGAGAATCAAGAGGAAAATCGCTGCCGATAATCCCCCACTGCGGAGGTGAACGATGACTGCCGAAGAGTTCGATCGAAGTCTGCTCGACCTGAAATACCGCAAGCCGTTTCAGCCCTTTGTCGCCGAACTGCTCGACGGCCGAAAGGTCGAGTTTACGCGGCCCACCTTCGTCTTCGGCGGAGGAGCGGGGGGCTTCCTTGACGATGATGTGGGGCTGGTTGGCGTCCTCCACCAAGACGTGCGAGCCTTTCAGTTGAGAACGAATGAATCATGACGAAAGACCTATTTCATCCGAACACCTCCAGAATCGGCTCGCCCGTACTCAGCGGCTTCGAGACGCCGTCCTTGCTCAGTCGAGCCTCGAACGGCACTCCCAGGGCGTGGTAAATCGTGGCGCTGAAGTCCTGCGGCCGGACCGGCTTGTCCTTCACATAAGCGCCGATCTTGTCGGACTCGCCATAGACCGTGCCGCCGCGAATGCCGCCGCCGGCAAGGATGGCCGAATAGCACGACGGCCAGTGCTGACGCCCCGGAATGCCCGCGTTCGTGTTGATACGCGGCGTGCGGCCAAACTCTCCGGTCACCACCACCAGCGTACTCTCGAGCAAGCCGCGCTCCTCCAGGTCGATCAGCAGCGAGGACAGCGCCGCATCCAGCGCCGGCAAGCACCAGCCCATGCCGTACGAACCAGTGCCGAAGGCGTTGCCCATGCCCATTTCGCCGCCATGCATGTCCCAGCTCGAACTCGGAGGTCCGCCCCCCGCCTGCCCCGGAGACGGCCCCGTCCAGCCGTTGACGGTCACGAAGCCGACTCCCGACTCGACGAGACGGCGGGCCAGGAGCAGGTTTTGACCCAAGGGATTGCGGCCGTAGCGGTCGCGCAGACGCGGGTCTTCACGATCCACCTCGAACGCCTGGCGCGGTCCCGGCGCGGTCGCCAACTCGAAGCCGCGCTTGTGCAAGGCGTGCCATTGTTCTTGATGGCTGTCGCTCTTCGCCCCTTCCAGACCGTCCAGCAACGCGCGCCGTCCCAGCATGCGCTCGGGCGTCTCCGACGACGTGAGCAGATCCGGCGCTTTGAAGCCCGGTTTGGCCGGGTTGTTCTCGGCCGAGCCGACAAAGAGCGGAGCGTACGGGGCGCCGAGGGAGCCGCCCGTGGCGATGTTCGGGGCGCAGAAGACCGGATCGCCGACGCACTTGATCAGCCAGACGTAGGAGGCGACGTTGCGCTGCGTGGGCCGGACCTTGGCCAGCACCGAGCCGATGTACGGCGAGTCGGCGGGCGCGCTGGCCTGGCCGCTCAGACTGTTGTGCATGGCGTCGAAATGATTGCTGATGTTTCCGGGGTGCGTCATCGACCGGATCAGGCAAAAGTGCTTGGTCAACTTGGCCAGGCGCGGCTGAAGGTCGCTGATGCGCATGCCGGGGACCGTCGTGGCGATCGGCTTGTAAGGGCCGCGGATTTCCGCGGGTGCATCCGGCTTCAGGTCCCAGGTGTCGAGATGGCTCGGACCCCCACAGAGCAAGATGAAGATGCAGGACTTCTCGGGACGAGTGCGCCGGCCCTGCATGCCGGCATCGCGCGCCATGACGATTCCCGGAGTGGCCAGGGACAGCATGCCGAGACCGCCAGCCTGGAGGAGACGGCGGCGCGAGATGGTGCTTGCGGATCTGCTCATGCTGGTTACCCCGGAAGGAGAATCGGGAGGCAGGAAGGCATCCAGGCGTCCCCGAAGGTCAGCCTGACATGCGTGAGTATAAGATAGCCGAAGCCTGCGGGGCTGTCAGTCGAAAAAGATGAAAAATCGGCCGGCATCCCCATCCACACACGGGCCGCTGACCCCAGCAAGGCAAAGGTTTGGCATCAGGTTTGCGTGCCTCATCTACACCCGCGTGGGCTGCGCAGTCTCTGTGCTGAGACGCGGCAATTCGGGCGTGAAGCCCTCGGGAGGATCATTGTGAGTCACCTCCTTCTATCTCAAGAGCAACTGCTTACCCATGTCACCGGCTTTATCGACTTTGCAATTCGCACTTCGTTTGATTGGCCTCCCCTTTTTGATGGAATCACCGCCGCGATGACCGCCTGGCGTTTCTCGCAGAGGAATATCTTCGGCGTGCGGCTCGCTCTGGAAGAGGCGCTGGTCAACGCCATCAAACACGGTCACGAGAATGATCCGGCGAAGGTGGTCCGGGTGATGTATCAGGTCTCGGCGGACAGAATCCTGATC
>JBBRIK010000373.1:0-6005 GCA_038221045.1 Gemmatales bacterium | reverse complement strand
GACAACCTCGAACTCTTCGAGGCGCTGACCCGGCGCGGCGGAGGTATTGTGCACTGCTACAGCGAGCAGGACGTCGCCGTGGCCGCCCAGGCTCATCGGCATCAGTGTTTGCAGATCGATAGCGTTCGCTTCTCCGGCGGCCCAGCCGTCAGCGACGTCATGATCGCGGGCCGGCAGGCAGCGGTCTATCCCGGCGGCGAATTGATCGTCGCCGGACGCTCCAATGATCCAGGGCGTACAACTCTCATCGTCGAGGGAACGTTCCTTGGACAGAAGGTCGTCAAGGAATATCCGGTCGAGATCGGCTCATCGAGTGAACTGGCGCCGCGCGGCTGGGCGGAGATTGCCGTCGCCTCGCTGCTGGCCCTCGACACGCCGAAACTCGACACGCTGGCGACGGCCTACTGCCAGCAGTTCGGCATCGCCAGCCGGGTCGCGTCGCTGCTCGTGCTGGAGAACGAGAGCGATTACAAACGCCTCAATCTCGAAGAAGAACGAGGCCGAACCGCAGCCGGCGATCTCGGCGCCTTCCTCGATGGTCTGTGGAAGGACGTGGGCAAAGTGCTCTCGGCGCGGGAGGCGTTCGAGCGCTTCATCGAGGAGATTCAGGCGCGCGTCAAGCTGTTCGACGGCACCGACGGCAAGCACGTCAAGAAGCTGCTCGCCGCGCTCGACGACGCCGATTTCGAGTTGCCCGCGCAGGTCGGCGGAGCAGCGATTCGGAACCGCAAGGACGTTCCGCCCGAATACCTGTCGGCGCGAAAGCACGATCCGCGCAACGTGACAACGTATGTCAATGAGGCGAAACGTCGCGCTCAGGAGCAGGACGTGGACGGCGCAGTGCGAGTCCTGTCATCGATAGTCGAACAGTATCCAGGCCGTTCCGACGCCCTGCGGCTGACCGGCTATCGCTTGCTGACGCTCGACCAGCCGATCCCGGCGACGCGGCTGTTCCAGCAGGTGGAAAAGCAGCGGCCCTTCGAGGCGCACAGCTATCGCGATCTGGCTCGCGGGCTGGAGGAGAGCGGCCTGTTCGGCCTGGCGGCGATGCAGTATGAGATCGTCCTGGCGGGAACGTGGAGCAATCGCTTTCACGACGCGCTCAAGACAGTGGCCCGCGAGGAGTACGTCCAGATGATGCAGACCGCCCTGCGCAAGAAGAGTGTTTCGACGAAGCTGGCCAACGTCTTCGGCGAACGCCTGGAGGGCCTCGCCGGTTCGCAGAAGCCGAGCGATCTGCGGGTGACGATCTCGTGGAACACCGATGCGACCGACGTCGATCTCTGGGTGATCGAGCCAGACGGCACGAAGTGCTTCTATCAGCACACACACACGAAGAACGGCGGCGAACTGTCGCAGGACCAGACGGAGGGTTACGGTCCGGAGCGCTATCAGATGCCGAAGGCGAAGAAGGGTGTCTACACGATCGTCACGCATTACTTCCGCCCGAATGCGAACCTGCTCGGCGGCGAGACGCACGTCAACGTGGTCATCACGCGTCACGCCGGCACGCCGCGCGAGACGAGCGAACGCCACACGGTCATCCTGAAAAAGCATGACGAGCAGGTCGAGGTAGCAAAGGTGAAGTTCTGAGCGAGATCTGCGGAAGTGTTTTCAACGCGCGCCGCGATGGCAGACGAGCCGCGACCGCGGACGAGCCGCGACCGCGGACGAGCCGCGACCGCAAGGGAGCGGCTTCTTCCACCCGCCCCGTTGGGGCCGCGGCTCGTCCGTGATCGTCGCTCATCATCTACTCGATCAATCCTTCTTCTCCGCGAGTTGCGCGAAGCCAATGCGCGTCGAAAGGTCATGCGTCAGGTTGGCGCGTTTGAGGAAGAGCAATGCCAGACAGGTGTCGGAGTTGCCGACGCCGCCCGGCCAGGCGCCGTTCTGTTGGCCCTTCAGCAGAATATCGACGCCCCAGGCGTACCAGTCGGAGTCGCCGATGATCGGCAGGTTGTACAGCACGCCGACGCGCTCAACCGACCAGAGGAAGTAGCAGCTCGTATCCGCTGCCGGTCCGCGCCGCGGCGGCATGCGCCGTCCCGGCTGTCGGCCTGGCCGCACGGGCGGGGGCGTCGCGTCGAGATGCATGCTGAGCGACTTCAACGCTGCCTGAATCGCGGGGTCCTTCGCCGTCGCCGGCCCCTTCGCCGGATCCACTCCCGAAATCAAGCCGTGACCGACCGCAAGGCCGAGCAAGCCCGAGGCGTTCATTGCGGGCGAGCCTTGCGCGCCGCCGCCGTTCTGGTAGCGATAGCCCCAGGAGCCGTCCGCGTTCTGGCTGGTGCGGAAGCGCTTGACCAGCATGGCCAGCGTCCGCTCCATCGGGATGTTGTGCCGGGCCGCCGCCCAGACGCCGAGGATGGCGAACTGCGTATTCGAGTTGTCCGTGACGTCGCTCGCGGGCAGGTCCTTTGAACGCGGGATCGGCTGCAAAATGGGTACGTCGTGGAGCTTCTTCGGCACGTCTTCAAGCCGCAACTTCGGGGACTTGATCTGCTCCAGCGGAATCGTGGCAGCATTCGGAGACGTCGATTCGATGCGGCCGACCATTTTGGGGGCGAACTGGCCGAAGAGGGGACCGGCGCTTTGGCCGTCGATCCTGGCCGACAGCGGCGACTCGATCCGGCCCGTCATGCCCTCCATCCGATCCTTTACGTTGACGAAGAAGGCCATCCGCTCATCGTTCTTGTCGCGATCGAACAGCTGCAGCGGATCCTTCGGACGGGTCTGTTGCAGCACGTCGAAGAAGGCGAGTTCCTCACGAGAGTCGAAGACATGGGGGCAGTGATAGGTCCAGCCGCCCGAGGGCTGCTGGCCGGCCATCAGACGAAGGGCGAGACTCTGGATCAGCCGGCGGTCGCGTGCATCGCCGAAGCGGTCGAGGAACAGGATGGCCAGCGAGATGTCGTAGGTCATCATTACGCTCGGCGCTTCGCGCCGGACGTAAGCGAGTGCGGCTTGCACGGCGAGATCTTTCCGATCGACGCCGCATTCGAGGAGCGTCAGACCGGGCAGGGCCGCCATGCCGACCGAGTGCTGTCCGCGAGGCAACCAGGAACCCGATTGCGTCTGCGTCTTGCGAAGGAACGCAACGCCTCGATCGATCGCCTTGTTGACCTCCTCCTGTTTCTCCGCCGGCAGCGTCGAGCGCGAGAGCGGCGCAGGCGGCACCGTGGGCGGGGGAAGCGGATCGCGGCGAACGATCGGCTCGCCTGCCGGTGGCAGATCACCCAGACGTGGACCTTTCCCGTCCGTCGTATTGTCTTGCGGCTGAGGGGCCTCCTTCAGCGTATCCGTGGCCGGCGCTTCGGAACGCGGCAGGGTGTCTCGTTCCGGTTCGCTCTGCTTCTTCTGTGCGACGGGTTCGTTCTTCTTGCTGTTCGAGAGCCCGATGGCGAGACCGCCGCCGATGGCAAGCAGCATGATGCCGGCACAGACCGCGATGAGCAAGCCCTTGCCGCCGCGAGAAGGGGAAGGCAGTTGGGGAGCGTCGGGGGGAAGCGTGGGAGCCGGGGTTCCCTCGAAGGGAGTCGGCATGGCCAGGAGGGGAGAGGTCTCGGGCCTGCCTGCTGAGAAGAAGTTCCTTGCCTCAACGTCGAAGGAGTGGAGACATTGAGGGCAGCGGAGCCGATCACCGAGGGCGACGGGGTCACTCATCTTGAGCCGTTTGCCACAGGCGGGGCAGGCGATCCGGGTGTCCAACATCGAGAAGCTCCCGCAGAGGGCGAGCGAGTGCGGAGGAGGGAATGATATCTGGTACTGTACCGAGACGCGGGGCGAATCGCCAAGCGATTTCCGAGCCGTTGACCGTTCCATCCGGCTGAACTACCGTGGGATTGTGATGGCATCACGACCCGCATGGTCTTGGCGCTAGTTAGTGTTCGATCTGCATCCATTCGGGCGGCACGGCCTCGTATTTCGAGAACAACTCCTCACGATCGATCGGCTCGAACTCGACGCCTGCCGAGCGCAACTCCGCTTCGACGAGATCGATCGCCTCCACCGCGACGAGATACTGGCGCGACCAGCATCCGCCGGCGTCCTCGAACTCCGTCGTCTCGGCGTAGACTTTCTCGAAGTCGCTTTTGCTTCGCCGCAGCATCTGCGTCCAGAGCCGGCTCAGCCGGGACGAGAAATCGCCCTGCGCCTCGCTGGCGTTTGACAGAACGGTCACACAAACGTATTCCTCCATCGTCATCTCTCCTTACGATTTGGCATTCGCCTTCTCGCTGGCAATTCTATCCGGGGTCGAGGACAATCGTTCGAGACTCGTTCAAAGAGGAGAAAATCCGATGAATCGTGCCGTGCTGTTGCTGTCCGCGAGCGTTCTGTTGCTTCTCGCTCTGTCAATCGAGACCGAGGCGTCGCGCCCCCCGGTCGAGGAGGCCAACACGTTCTCCATCGCCGCGTACGATCCCGAGCGCAAGGAATGGGGCGTGGCCGTCGCGTCGAAGTACCTGGCCGTCGGATCGGCGGTGCCGTGGGCGAAGGCGGGCGTCGGAGCCGTTGCGACTCAGGCGGCCGTCAACGTCACGCTTGGGCCGCAGGGGCTGGAGATGCTCGAGAAAGGCAAGTCGGCCGCCGACACAATCAAGGCGCTGACCGAGGCCGACAGCGGACGCCTCTCGCGGCAGCTTGGCATCGTCGATGCGAAGGGCGACGCGGCGAACTTCACCGGTGAACGCTGCAACGCCTGGGCCGGGGCGAAGAGCGGCAAGCATTACACCTGTCAGGGCAATCTGCTCGCCGGCGAGAAGGTGATTGAAGACATGGCCGAGGCTTTCGAGAAGGCGACGGGGCCATTGGCCTGGCGAATGATGGCCGCGCTGGAGGCGGCGGAGAAGGCCGGCGGCGACAAGCGCGGCAGGCAGTCGGCCGCTCTGCTCGTCGTCCGCGACAAGAGCGGGCCGAACAGCTTCGGCGACCGCTATCTCGACTTTCGTGTCGATGATCACAAGGAGCCGGTGCAGGAGTTGGGACGCATTCTCGCTCTGCGTTTACGCCGCCCGCGCTGACGCTGTCGCTCTTGATCCATAGCCGGACTCCGGGTATCAGGGGCGTCAACCTCTGGTCCACTCGGGAAGGAGTCCGTCATGCCATTCCGCCCGGCTTCGCGCGGACGGCTCGCCATCGCCCTGGCCGTTTCGCTCGTCCTTCACTCCGGACTGCTGCTGACGTGTGTGCTGGTGCGAGGACAGCCACAAGACGAAACGACCCAAATCGACACGCGCGTGGACATCGATAGCAGGCAACTCAGTCTCATCACCTTACCACCGCCGCGAGGCAAGGGACATGAGGAAGAACAGGGGTTCGACAACGTCCGCGTCGAACAGACGCCCGCCACCCCCTTCCACAATGACGATGAGCCGGGACCCAGCGTCGTTCAGCGAGGCGGCCTGAGCGAAGGGCATCACGACAATACAGGCAGCGGAGGTGGACCCGGCAAGGGCGACGGTCCGAGCTTCTTTCGCGTTCCCGTCGCCGCCAAGCGAATCGTTTTTGCTCTCGATCGCTCTCTGAGCATGGGCCTGGACGGCTGCTTCACGCGGGCCAAATCTGAGTTGATTCGGTGTCTGCACACGTTGCCGCCCGGCACGGGCTTTCAGGTCATTCTCTACAATCGCTCGGCCCAACCGATTCCGGAGAACGCCACGCGTTTGTTGAACGTCGATACCGAGACGCTTGGGATCGTCGAGCGGGTGCTGGCCGACACGATCCCTGAAGGCGGCACCGATCACGACAAGGCGTTTGAATCGTCTTTGGCGTTTGATCCCGAGATGATCTTCCTGGTGACGGATGCAGACGACCTGACCGAGCAGAGCCTGCGTCACATCACCAGGGTGAATCGGAATCGGGTGGTGATTCACACGATCGACGTGAGCCGCCAACTGAATGCGGGGGGAATGCTCGCCGAGTTGGCGCACGAGAACGGTGGGCTGCACGTCCACGCTCCGTGAAGCCTCCCTGGCGAGCGGGGCGTCTTGTGAAAGCCCCGGTGA
>JBBRIK010000372.1:0-6007 GCA_038221045.1 Gemmatales bacterium | reverse complement strand
GGCGAGCATCGCTGGCTCGTCCGCTGTCTCGACTTCAAGAGCGGCAAGCAACTCTGGGAAAAGGAGGTCCACAAGGGCAAGCCGCCCAGCGGCGTCCACGTCAAGAACTCCTACGCTTCCGAGACTCCCGTCGCCGACGCCGAGCGCGTGGTCGCCGTCTTCGGTAACGTCGGCGTCTTCTGTCTCGATCGCGACGGCAAGCAACTCTGGTCGAAGCCACTGGACGCACGCGCCACGCAGATGAGCTGGGGACCGGCTGCCTCGCCGGCGCTGTATAAGAATCGTCTCTTCCTGATCCGCGACAGCGAGGACAAATCGGACCTGACCGCTCTCGATGCGAAGTCGGGCAAGGAACTGTGGCGCGTCGAACGCAAGGAGAAGAGCAACTGGGCCACGCCGTTCGTCTGGCAAAACGAGATGCGAACCGAATTGATCGTGGCGGGGAGGGCCAAGGTGACGTCTTACGATCTCGAGGGCAAGCTGCTCTGGGAGATGGGCGGCATGTCGATCATCAGCATTCCGACGCCCTTCGCCGCTCACGGACTGCTCTACGTCACCTCCGGCTATGTGATGGACACGACCCGTCCCGTCTTCGCCATCAAGCCAGGCGCAACGGGCGACATCACCCTGCCGCGCGGCGAGAAGTCGAGCAAGTACATCGCCTGGTGCCAGAAGACGGCCGGTCCGTATCATCCGTCGCCGCTCGTCTATGGGGACTATCTTTATGTCCTGTATGATCGCGGCTTTCTCTCGTGTTACGAGGCGAAGACGGGCAAGGTCATCTATGAGAGAGCGCGTCTCGAAGGGGCCAGCGGCTTCACGGCGTCGCCGTGGGCCTACGACGGCAAAGTGTTCTGCTTGAGCGAGGACGGCGACACCTTCGTCGTGGAGGCGGGAGCGAAGTTCAACTTGCTCGACAAGAATCGCCTCGACGAAATGACGCTGGCGACGCCCGCGCTCGCCAACGGAAGCCTTATTCTGCGAACGATGAATAAGGTGTACCGCATCGAGAAACGCTGACGCAACATTCCGCGGCTGCCGTAACAGTACGGCGCCTGGCGCCTCCCCTGGCTTGAGTTCGGGTTGCGATCAAAAAAAAAGAGGCGCCCTGGCGAACGCCGCCAGGGGCCTCTCACTCGGGGAAGAGTTGGTGCCTGCTGTAATTTCCCGAAGACCGCCGGACCTGTCCGCCGGATCGCGGACGGACGACTTCCGAGGCAGGGGCTGACTCCACTACGCGTGACGCCAGCGATCGTTCGGCCGCTCGGCCGACAAATCCGGCCTGTCTTCAGGAGGGAAATGCCTGTCCGGCTCATCGCCCGACAGGTCTTTCTTGCTCCGCCTCCACTCTACTTGCCTTCTTAACGCCCTTGTTCCCCTCCCTTGCGCGCTCTTTTTCTTTTTTCTGCTTTTCCGTCGCAAGCGGTATAATCCCATCATCCGTACACCGTCGAGTCGTCCGCGCGAAAGCCGCGACGGATTTGGACGAACAACTGGATGAACACTCTCTAATCTTCCCCTCCGTGGAGAACGTCCCATGGCGCAGTTGAAATCCGTTGTGGACCCGTTCGGTGAGGTCAACGTCTATCCCTCCGGCGGCAAGGTGCGCGTCACCGCGACGATCCTGATGGAGCCTCGCAAGGAAGGCACCCAGACCGGAATCGCTCTCGACGGCTCCGGCTCCATGTCCGAACTGTACGGCGTCGATGGCGGCGCGCGCATCGTCTCGTCGCTGTTCAGTCAGAAGAAGCGCGACAACCTCATCACTCCTGTCGCCCAGCAGCTTTGCTCGTACCTCGCGCGCAACCACGACGCTGACGGCGGCACCACAGTCATCTACTGGGCCGTCGGCCGCGATGGCGCCAACATCGAGGTCGTCGGCGATCTCACGGCCGATCAGGCGGACAAGCACACCTTCGGCCCGCCGCGCGAATTCGGGACCGGCACGCAGTTGCTCCCGGCCGTCCGCTATTTCGTCGATCGATTCAAGGACGCTCCCTGGGGCTTCTACGTCTTCATCACCGACGGCGAACTGCACGACCTCGATCAGGTGAAAGCCTACACGACGCAACTGGCCCGCGACGTTTCCTCACGGCGGCGCAATCCGCTCAAGTTCGTCCTCATCGGCATCGGGGCCAGCGTCAACGAGCGGCAGATGGAAGAACTCGACGATCTCGACACCGGCACCGACGTCGATCTGTGGGACCACAAGCTCGCGGCCGAGATGAGACAGTTGCAGGAGATTTTCGCCGAGGTCGTCGATAAGAACGCTCGCGTCGCTCCCAACGGACGCATTCTCGATCCCCAGGGGCGGATCCTCAAGGACTTCTCCGATCGCGGTCTGACCGCCTTCATCGAGTTCGAGGCCCCCTCCACGGCCGACTACTTCGTCCTCGAAGTCAATGGCCAGCGCATCACGCAGCCGCTCAGGGACGGCGTTCGCATCCCGGCCAGCACCACTGCCTCGATTCCCGTCGCGCCGCCCGTGGCTCCTCCGATCGCGCCGCCTGTGGCTCCTCCGGTCGCGCCGCCAGTTGCTGCTCCAGTCGCACAGGAGGAAGACCCGGCCGACGCGGAATGGAAGGGTTTACCGCTGGAGTTCGAGTCCTCGTTCGGGGAGAATACCTCCGGCGACGTCAGCCTGGAAAAGGACGACAAGGATACGCCTGACGTCGGACTCAACAAATCCTGACCCTTCTTTCGCCGCTTGCTCCTCAAAGAGCAAGCGGCACATTCGCGGAGTGCCCTCTCATGTCGCAGCTCAAGCACGTCGTCGAGCCGTTCGGCGAAGTCAACGTCCATCCTTCTTCGAGCGGCAAAATTCGCGTTGTCGCAACCATCCTGATGAAGCCTCAACGCGAGGGTACGCAAACCGGCATGGCCCTGGACGGCTCCGGCTCGATGGCCGACCTGTACACCGTCGAGGAAGAGAGCGGCGGATTGTTCGGCGCACTCTTCGGCAAAAAGAAGACCACACGCCTCAACACCATCACCCCTGTCGCCCAGCGGCTGACGGCCTATCTGGCGCGCGAACTCGACGCCGACGGCGGCACGACGCTCATCTACTGGGCGACCGGCCCCGGCGGCAGCAAGGTCGAGGTTGTTGGCGATTTGACGGCCGATCAGGCGGAGAAGCATATCTTCGGCCCGCCGCGCGAGTTCGGTTCCGGCACACAGTTGCTGCCGGCCGTTCGCTATTTCGTCGATCGCTTCGCCGACGCGCCCTGGGGCTTCTACGTCTTCGTCACCGATGGCGAACTGCACGATCTCGACGAGGTGAAGCGCTACAGCACCGAACTGGCCCGCAAGGTGTCGGCGAAGAATCGCAATCCCCTCAAGTTCGTCCTCATTGGCCTCGGACCGAATGTCAACGAGGGCCAGATGGAGGAACTCGACGATCTCGACACCGGCACCGACGTCGATCTGTGGGACCACAAGCTCGCCTCGGAACTGACGCAGCTCGAAGTCATCTTCGCCGAGGTCGTCGATAAGAACGCCCGCATCGCGGACAAGGCGCGCATCCTCGATCCGCAGGGCAAGGTGGTCAAGGACTTCAGCGACACGGGTATGTCAGCGTTTCTCGAATTCGAGATCCCCGCCGGCGCGGCCTATTTCACCCTCGAAGTCAATGGCAGCCGAATCCACCAGGGACTGTCAGACAGCGCGAGCGTTCCGGCCTCCGAACTGGCAAGGTGATCCCTCATGATGACGCTTCTCTTGTTGCTCGTGCCGTCCCTCGTCGAACCGCCGAAGAAGGAGACGGCTGAAGAAGCCATCCGCAAGGTGCTGGACGATCAGGCGAAGGCCTGGAATCGCGGCGACCTTGAAGGCTTCATGGCCGGCTACTGGAAGTCGCCAGAACTGACGTTTTCCTCGGGCGGCGAGCAGACGAAGGGATGGGAGGCGACCCTCGAACGCTATCGCAAGCGCTACAAGGGCGAGGGCAAGGAAATGGGTACGCTCGCCTTCACCGACGTCTCCGTCCAGACGTTGAGCGGCGACAGCGCCTTCGTTCGCGGACGGTTCCAACTTGTCCGGACCAAGGACAAGCCAAGCGGGCTTTTCACGCTCATCGTCAAACGCTTCCCTGAAGGCTGGCGGATCGTTCACGATCACACCTCGAGCGGCACTCCATGATCCAGTTTCGCTGTTCGTCGTGCGGCAAGCGTTACGGCATGGCCGAGAATCGCATCGGCAACTTGCTGACCTGCACCTGCGGGCAGCATCTGAAGGTGCCGCGTTCCTCGGGAGCGTCGGCGAAGTATCGCACCTGGGGCGATCTGTTCATCGAGTTGCTGGTCTATGGAGTTGGCGGCGGTCTGCTCGGCTTTGGTCTGGGCGTCCTGATTGCCAGTCAAATCGCGCGTGCAGGGGGAGCCCGTTTGTGGCCCATGATTGCCGGACTGACGCTGGCCGGTTTTCTGATCGGCGGGTTCGGCGGCGAGCGAGGCATTCATTTCATCGGCAAAATGATCCGCGATCGCGAGGAGCGTTGAGTTGTCTTGCCGCTTGCGGCGTAGCGCGGATGAAGAGCGCTACGCCGCAAGCGGCAAGACAAGACTCACAGTCCCTCGACTTCCCATCCCTTGCGATACGCACGGCGGACGAAGGCGTTCGCTTCCTTGACGTTCGCCACCACCATCTTGTCCGCGTCCCACTCCAGCGTCGTCTTCACGAAGCGCGTGGCCAGGCAGCCCAGTAGCACCGATTCGGTCAGCAGGCCGGCATACGAGAAGGGCGTCGTCGTCGTGTCGTTGCCCCGGCAGGCCTCGACGAACTGGAGATAGTGGTTCTGGTCCTTCTGCGTGGGGACCTTGTACTGCTTGAACCTCTCCTCGGGCAGCAGCACCAGCGGCGCGATGTAGGGCGAGTAGAGGACGCCCTCGGTGCCGATGTAGATCGATCCCTGATCGTTCAGGCCGCGTTTGCCGATCAACTCCCTGACGTCGGCCGGCGGCCTGCGATCGCCGTCGTACCAGTGCAGCGTCAGCGTCTCGGTCGTGTATTTCGTGGCGGGGAAGACGTAGCGGACCTCGGTGTCGAGTCCCCAGCTATCGGCGTTCGGCTTGCCGGCCTCGGCGCGAACTGTCTTCGGATACGTCAGCGCCAGCGACGTGAACACGGGATCGAGAATGTGACAGCCCATGTCGCCGAAGGTGCCGGTGCCGAAATCGAGCCGCTTACGCCACTCACCGGGATGATAATAGCCTTTGAGGAAGGGCCGCTCCGCCGCGACGCCTAGCCAGGCGTCCCAGTTCAGGTTGGAAGGCGGCACGTCCTTGCGGTCGGGCCGTTCGTTCCTGTCGCCCCAGTGTTTGCCGCTCCAACTATGGACCTCCTTCACCTTGCCGATGGCCCCGCCCTGGATCGTCGCGACAACGGTGCGATGCACCCCATGCGAATGGATCTGCGTCCCCATCTGGCTGACGAGCTTCTTGTCGCCGGCGACTTTCGTCAGTTGCCGGGCCTCGTAGATGGTCTGCGTGAGGGGCTTCTGCGTGTAGACGTTCAGTCCCTGCTGCATGGCCCGCATGGTGATCGGGGCGTGCATGTGGTCCGGCGTCGAGATGTTGGCGGAGTTGAGGTGTTTCTCCTTGTCGAGCAGTTCGCGCCAGTCCTGGTAGACCGTGACGCCGGGGAAGCGTTTCTTGACGTCGGCGGTGCGGGCGAGATCGACGTCGGCCACGGCGACAAGTTTGAGGTTCTTGCTGGCGGTCAGCGAACCGATGTCGGAAAGGGCCATGCCGTTGGCGCCGAAGCTGGCGTGCGCGAGCGTCTCGCTCGGAGCGGCGGCATGGAGACGCCAGGCGAAGGGGAGGGCAAGGCCGGCGGCCGTAAGCTGCTTCAGGACGGTACGGCGAGAGATTCGCGAAGTCGTCATGGATGGAATCCTCTGAGGCGGGATGTCGGGGCGGGTTCGAGTTGAGGCGATCATACTCGATGGGGTAGGTGTCTACCAGTCTCGAAGCGATCGTTTCCAAAGCGAGCCGCGACCGCAAGGGAGCGG
>JBBRIK010000371.1:0-6012 GCA_038221045.1 Gemmatales bacterium | reverse complement strand
CTGCCTCACCACGGAAACGAAAAAAGTCGATGGACCCATTTTTCCAGGTGCTGTCGTGCGTCATGTCGCTTTCACTGGCGATACAGCGGTGGAAGACCCGCCGGATCGGTTGATCCCGTTGCTTTTTGCAATCGTCGGCTGTCTCGCTCTGCCAATCAATCGTGGAGTTGCTGCTCTCATCGTACCTGAGGTGGATGATCTACTCGACTTCCGCACACTGCGTCCGCTCATGACACCGAAGGAAGCTAAACAGTGTCAAATCAGCAGTGCGGCTGATGGAGCACTTCAGGCTCAGTTGCGGCTTCGAGGCGCACAGGAGGCCCGCAACTTTGGACTGCCTGGCTGCTACGGCATGACTTTCCGGCCCACTCCGTGGGCGAGCCAGCAGAAGTCGCGCGTGGCTACCGTCCTCGTGTCGCCTGGAGATGATCGGCGGCTTGAAAGGTTCGAGATCGCTCTGCTGGAATTGCCACCGCGTATCGTCACACACACAGTCAAGGAAAGCAGCGGTCGGGGGAAGCGGAAGATCGCCCAAGAACGACAGGAATCGTTCAGGGCCGACAGCATCGTGCGTCCCCTCGTGGCCGAGAACCTGGCTCATGGACGGCCTTGGTATTGCGGCTTCGTTCGTCTGATGACCGCCCTGGATACAAACGGTAAACCTCTCCGAAACAGACTCACCTTTGAAAGGAAAGGACTACGCACCATGACTGAGTCAAAACTCTTCTGGGATCACGACGCCGAGGCGGCAGTGGTGCAGGCCGTACATGCGGCTTTGAGCAATCGCTACGGTCGCATCGCGGAGGAGAACAAGGGTAGGACAAGAGCGATGAAGAACCGATTCAAGGGCGAGTACGATCGATGGCGCCTGGCTTTTGCAGGCGCAAAGACAGTCGATCAATTCCGCAAATCGCTCTGCGATCTCTTCAGTCGAGCTGGTCAGAATCCCATCCTCCGCCAAAGTTGGCAGACGATCTTGCCCCTCCTTGATCGGCAGCACTGGCAACTCGCTCGTGATCTCGCTTTGCTCGCGCTGGCCAGTTACACCGGCAAGGGCGATGTCCTGGAAGGTGACGCGGAGCAGACACCAACCGACCCAAACTAACATCCTGAACTCGAACGGGAGGAATGAGACATGAGTTTGCACGTCTTCGCGAACATCGTCACGGCATTTGGCACGGCTGCGAACAACCGTGCCGAAACAGAGGGAAACATCACGACCCTCCAGAAGCTCATCTGGCAGGGGCAGCCGCACAGTACCGTCAGTGCCGAGGCTATCCGCTTCGCGATTCGCCGACTGCTGGCCGGTGCCGAGAAGAACGGGACCAACCGTCGCTGGGATGAGGACGAACGGAACAACCAATGGGAGGATTGGGAATTCAAGGGGTGGAATTCAGAGAAAGGAAAGACCTACATCGATGACGACCTCCTCGGCTACATGACGGCCGAAGCAGCCAAGGAGGAAGCTGACGGAGGCACGGGAAAAGGCTCGGCTAACGTCCGCCGTGCTGTCCTCGAAGTCACCCGCGCCGTGTCACTCACTCCCTGGGCAGGGGATGTTACCTTCAACGCCGCTTCTCCAGGCGCAACCCCGTCCGCTCAGAAGGCAGGGACCAATCCAGTCCCCTACGGGACAGAGGTTCACGCTACTCGCTACCAATACGGTATCGCTCTGACTCCCGAGCGGCTTCGTGACCAAGCCCGTGCGGCCCGTGCTGTCAAGGCTCTGTCCGAACTCGGTACGGTAGCGGGGAATCATGGTCGCTTCCTATTCGATTTCTCCCCCGAATCTGTCGTTTTTCGCATCACGGATGATGCCGCACCTCGTCTTCTCTACTGTTTCCACACTCCAGACGACGGGAAATCCGTCGATGCAAGCATGCTCCAGGAACGTGTCAATGATGGTGACATCGACCCTACGGAGTTGATCCTCGGTGGGGCTTTCATTCGCACAGAAACGGCCAAGACACTCAAGGATGCGGGAGCCTTTGTGGGGGACATTGGACTGTCAGGTGTCAAGGGTGCTGCCGCAGAGGCGATCCGGCGGATCAACGAACGCCTCGGAATCAAGGGGTGAGCTATGCTCGGCCTTCGTGTGACCGTACCGATTGCCTGCTTCCGTAAGGGGCTGGCACGTGAATACCTCGAGACAGAAATCCTTCCACCACCCAGCACCTGCTACGGGTTTCTCCTGTCGCTGGTTGGCGAGGAACAGCGGGACCGTCACGTCGGCTGTCGCATCGCTCCTATCCTCGTCAATCAGCCTGAGCAAAGTGTCGTACTGCGAACCGTCTGGCGTGTCAAATCGAGACCACTGGGTTCCGCCGGCAATACTCGTCCCGACTACCAGCAGATCCTATCCCCTGTCGAACTCGTGATTTGGCTTGAATCCGGAGGCGAAAGTACTGACGGACTGCGGTTGGAAGACCGCGTGCGTGCCGCCCTGACAAATCCAGCGAGTATCACCCGGTTTGGGGGACTGGCCCTGGGTGAAAGCACCCATTTGGTAGACGAGGTACAACCACTTGAGCAGTACCTCCGTTCCCGTCGGTGGCGTGAACGCCAACCTACTCCGAGTGGCCAGGCCTTCCTCCTCACTGCGCGAGGCGGGTTAACCCTTCCTGTCTGGGTGGATCATGTCGGTTCCGCTGGCACCCGCTACGTCACCGGCAATCTCGTTACACCCTGGCCTGTGGACCGAACCCCCTCTCTCGAACAGATGCCTGCGATCGAACCCCCGGAGACATGAGCTATGATTCCGCTACCAACGCTTGACAGCCATGATCCGCCCGTGCGCGTCATGGCCCTGCATGCCCTGGCCTACTGCCCGCGACTCTTCTACCTCGAAGAAGTCGAAGAACTCCGCGTTGCCGACAAGCGTGTCCACGCCCGACGCCAACTCCACGCCGCTCTCGAAGCCGACTGCCCTGCACAACGGAGTTACTCATGACCACGAAATACACGGTAAGCGACGGCAAACTCGCCCTCAACCTCGAACCAGCCGAGGAAGGCGATTACGTGGTGACCTCGCCCCTCGACCCGGAACTCATCACCCAGGCCGAGACCATCGAAGAGGCCTTCGCCAATGCTCGAGACGCTGCCCACGCGCTCAAGCAGGCTCGGCGGAAACTGTTCCAGCGACTGTCCGTTTCCAAAACCTCTCAATGAGAGCGCATCCATGAATCGCCGGCTGCTCGAGCGCCATTTCCGGGCGCATGGATGCCAGTTGCACCATCATGGAGGCAAGCATGACATCTGGCTCAACCCAGCGAACCTTGCCTAGCATTACAGCGCTGGATTGCCTGGAGGGTAGCCGAATTCGCCAGAATTCGGGTCGCTCAACAGCCACCAAGAACCCGAATTCTGGCGAATTCGGCTACAAGTAGCGCTGTAGTGCTAGGCGCCGGTCCCGCGACATCCCCGCCTCAAGCGCGGCACGGCACGCGGAATCTGTCGCATCCTGGGGATTCCACGGCCGGCAGGACTCTAGCAATCGGTGATCTTTCCATGACGATTTCAACGCCGCTTTCCCTCGGCCGTCCGCGCAAGACGCCCCCCGGCCCAACCTCGCGCCACCTCATTCGGAGGACCAGCCCGTGACCTCTCTCCCCGTTCTCGACTCCCACGATCCGCCCGTGCGCGTCATGGCCCTGCATGCCCTCGCCTACTGCCCCCGCCTCTTCTACCTCGAAGAAGTCGAAGAAATCCGCGTGGCCGATGACCGCGTCTACGCCGGCCGACAACTCCACGCCGCCCTCGAAGCCGACGAGGACGGCGAAGAAGTCAGCATCGAACTTTCGTCTCCCACCCTCGGCCTCTTCGGTAAGGTCGATTGCGTCCGCCGCCGCGACGGCTCCTATCTGCCCTACGAACACAAACGCGGACATCCCTGCCGGCACGACGGACAGCCGCCCTCCACCTGGCCCTCCGATCGACTCCAGCTCATCGCCTATACCGTCCTCCTCGAAGAAGCCTTCGGCCAACCCATCCCCGAAGGTCGGGTCCGCTATCACGCCGCCAAGGTCACCGTGCGCGTTCCCATCGATGACGCCGCCCGCGCCGACCTCCGCCAGGCCATCGACGAAGCACGCCGGCTCCGCGCTACCGTCGAACGCCCGCCCATCACCGACAACGACCGACTCTGCACTCACTGCTCTCTCGCGCCCGTCTGCCTGCCCGAAGAGGTTCGCCACGAACGCGAACCCGAACGCGAACCCCGCCGCCTCTTCCCGGCCGACCGCGATGGGGCCACCCTGCACGTCGTCTCGCAGGGGGCTTACGTCGGTTCCAGTTACGACAGCCTCGTCGTCCGGCCACGCGATCAGCCTGAGACGAAACATCCCATCCGCGGCATCGATACGCTTCTGCTGCACGGCTTCGCCCAGGTCACGACGCAGGCCCTTCGCAAGTGCGTCGAGCATGGCGTCGGCGTTCACTGGCTGACGACCTCCGGCCATCACACGGCCAGCCTGGTGCCGACGGCCGGACAGGTGCAGCGGCGCATCCGCCAGTACAAGGCCCTGACCGATGAGGAGACCTGTCTGCGGCTGGCTCGCGCCCTGGTCCTGGCCCGCATCGAGGGGCAGCATCGCTATCTGCTGCGGGCGACGCGCGGCGGCAGCAGCACGCGCGAGAGCCTGCTGCCGGCGATGAGCGGCATCCAGACGGGGTTGCGTTCGAGTACGACGGCGGCGGATCGCGACTCGCTGCGCGGCCATGAGGGATCGGCGGCGGTGAACTACTTCGCCGGCCTGCGTCAACTGCTCGGCGATCAGGTGCCGGAGGAACTGCGTTCGGACAACCGCAATCGTCGTCCGCCCCAGGATCGATTCAACGCCCTTCTGAGTTACGGTTACGGTCTGCTGCACACGGCCGTGATGCGCGCGGTGCTGGCCTCGGGCCTGGAGGCGGCGCTCGGGTTCTATCACACGCCGCGGAGTGCGGCCTATCCGCTGGTCCTGGACCTGATGGAACTGTTCCGGGTGCCGCTCTGGGACATGGTGCTGATCGGCTCGCTGAATCGCGGCCAGTGGGACCCGGCGGCGGACTTCACGGTGACGAAGGCGAAGGTCTGGCTGTCGGACAGTGGCCGCAAGAAGGCGATCGACCTGTTCGAGGATCGGCTGCAAGAGACGTGGAAGCATCCGGTGCTGGACTATTCGCTGTCGTACTCCCGGACGATCGAGTTGGAGGCCCGTCTGCTGGAGAAGGAGTGGTCGGGGGAGCCGGGTCTGTTCGCCCAATCGCGACTGCGCTGAGAGGAGGCCGGCATGACGGGAACGCGCTGGTGGCTGGTCTGTTACGACGTCCACGATCCGGACCGTCTGCGGAAATGCGCGAAGCACATGGAAGGGTACGGCGAGCGCATGCAATACTCGGTGTTCCGCTGCTGGATGACGGTCCGCGAGATGGAGCGGCTGCGCTGGGAGTTGACGGAACTACTGCTGCCGGAGGATGAAGTGCTGTTGATTCCGTTGTGTGGGACGTGTGTGGCTGGTATTGTGGGGATTCACAACGCGGCGGCGGCTCCGCAGTGGCCCGACGCGCCGGTCAGGCACCAGATTGTCTGACGAAAAAGGTGGAATCAAGCATCTCCGGGTGTTTGGCCTGATAGGGACCAAAATCGACGGAAGTGACACATAGTCGGGATGTTACGCATCTTTGACAAGCCGGTGAATGCTTGAGGGTGCCGTAAGGGACGGTGGAATGATGGTTTACGTCGTGATGAAGATGGCGTCGGAGGCCTCAAAGAGGGTGGGAGTATCGGCGATGAACGCGATGATTGAAAGGAGGCGACTTAACTTGTGTTGTGTGTTGCACTTGCGGAGATAGGACCGCCCAGATCACTGATGCCGAAAGGCGTTGAGCACGTCATGGCTGACGCGCCTCCTCGGTGAGACTCCAGCCGCCCAGATCACTGATGCCGAAAGGCGTTGAGCACCCTGACAGCGGACTCCCCACGGCTCGCCGGTGGCGCGCCGCCCAGATCACTGATGCCGAAAGGCGTTGAGC
>JBBRIK010000370.1:0-6012 GCA_038221045.1 Gemmatales bacterium | reverse complement strand
GGCTGGCCGCCCGGACCCTCCTGTTTTTTTGTCTGGGGGGGTTTTTTTATTTCCCGTTTAATTTTTTTTATCTTGTATTTTATGTGCGGTTTCGTTCTTGCGGGGTTTTCTCTTCCATCCCCCCCCCGCGCCCCGACATGTGAGGTGCCTGATGAGTCAGAAAACCTGGGGCGGACGCTTCAGCGGCGACACCGATAGCCGGGTCGAACAGTTCACCGAATCGATCAGCTTCGACCAGCGCCTCTATCGCGTAGACATCGTCGCCAGCCAGGCCCATGCCGCCATGCTAGGCGACGTTGGCCTGTTGACCGCCGAGGAAGTACGCCAAATTGTCGAAGCTCTCGATGCGATTGCCGCCCAGATCGAACGCGGCGAAATGGCTTTCTCGATCAAGCTGGAAGACATTCACACTCACATCGAACGCGCCTTGATCGAACGCCTGGGAGACGTCGGTCGCAAACTGCACACGGGCCGCAGCCGAAACGATCAGGTCGTGACAGATGTGAAACTGTGGGTGCGTTCGGCCATCGATCGGCTCGACGCTCTGCTGAAGGATCTGCAAGCCGCCCTCGTCGAATCCGCTGTGCGGGATCGCGAGTTGATCCTGCCTGGGTACACACACATGCAGCGAGCCCAGCCGGTTCTCGCCGCTCACTATTTCCTCGCTTACGCCGAGAAGTACCAGCGCGATCGCGAACGGCTCGCCGATTGCCGCAAACGCGCCAACGTGCTGTCCCTCGGAGCAGCCGCGCTTGCCGGCACGTCCCTGCCCATCGACCGCGAAAATGTCGCGCGCCGGCTTGGCTTCGATTCCGTCGCGCGCAACAGCCTCGATGTATCGAGCGATCGCGATTTCCTGATCGAGTTCGTCTTCGATCTAACGTTGATCGCGCTGCATCTCTCGGGCTGGGCGGAAGAGTGGGTGTTGTGGGCGACGACGGAGTTCAACTTCCTCGAACTGCCGGACGCCTTCTGCACCGGTTCGAGCATCATGCCGCACAAGAAGAACCCTGACGTCTTGGAGTTGATTCGCGGCAAGGCGGCGCGGGTCGTCGGGGATTTGCAGATGTTGCTGGTGCTGGTGCGCGGCCTGCCGCTGGCCTACAACCGCGATTTGCAAGAGGACAAGGTCGCCCTCTTCGATGCCCACGACATCGTCGCTGCCTCGCTCGAACTGGCCGCTGACCTGATTCGCCAGACACGCTTCCGGCGCGAAGTGATCGCCGCCCGGCTCGAAGACGGCTTCCTCGATGCGACGACGCTGATGGAGTTTTGCGTGGCTCAGGGCATGCCGATGCGGCTGGCGCACGAGGCAGTGGGCAAACTGGTGCGTCTGTGCGAGGGGCGACGCTGTCGCCTGGCGGATCTTCCCGCCGACATTTACGAAGGCGTCCATCCCGGACTGTCGGCGGGAGTGTATCAGGTCCTGGGAGTCGCCAACGCCCTCCGCGCGTTCCGCAGTCATGGCTCGACGGCACCGGTCGAGGTCGAGCGTCAGTTGGCCTGGTGGCGGGACAATGGCTTCGGCGACTCCAGGATACCCTCTCCTTAGACGCCGGGCGGCCTGGCTTGCTTGAGGAGGTCCGCGCGAGTTCCGAAATCGACTTCGGTCGTCCGTCCCGCCTGGACGTCCACGCGCTTGCTGAGTCGAAGCGGCTTGCCATCGACGTTAATCTCGATCTTGAGCGTGTAGAAGTAGCGCCGGCCAATATCGAGCGGCGGCGTCTCGAAGGAACGCAGTTCGCCCGGCAGCGGGCAGAAGACGTCATCGACATAGAGACGGGCATCGTGCGGCAGACGGACATTGACCTGCGCAGTCGTCGGCGATTGGGCCGAAGCCGACACGGCCAGCAGCCCGAGGAGCGCCCGGGCGCCGAAATACTTCATGGGACGCCCCCCATACGAGATACAGAAGCGACTCGTTTCATTGTGAAGCGCGACAAGATCCGTCCTCAAGGAAAAAGCGGACGAAGTGGAGACGTTTTTTCTGAGCCGAAGTGAAAAGCCGCTCTGCCGAGGATGCCCGCCCTGTTGCCGTATATCCTGACAGTCTGAGGCCGCGCGTCGTCCGTTGTCAGGAGAACCTGTTTCCATGGACCATTTTACCTACCGCCAACATCGTCTGCACTGTGAGGAAGTACCCCTCCGCGCTCTTGCGGAAAAGTATGGCACTCCGCTCTATGTCTACAGCAAGGCGACGCTGCTGCATCATCTGCGCGCGATTCAGACAGCCTTCGCCGAGGTCAAGCCGCTCATTTGCTACAGCATCAAGACCAACGGCAACATTCACTTGTGCAAACTGATGGCCGAGGCCGGCTCCGGCTTCGACGTCACCTCCGGCGGCGAACTCTATCGCGCCATCACGGCCGGCGGTGTCGGTGACAAGATCGTCTTCGCCGGCGTCGGCAAGACGGATGCCGAGTTGCGGGCCGCTCTCGATGCCGGTGTCTTCCTGTTCAACGTCGAGAGCGAGGCGGAACTGCACGCCCTGGCGGAAGTTGCCAAATCGGTTGGCCGGCCGGCCCCTGTCGCCCTCCGTGTCAACCCGGATCTCCCACCCAAGACACATGCCAAGACCGACACCAGCGTCAAGGGCGTCAAGTTCGGTCTGGACATCGACACGATCCTCGATGTAGCGCGCGGAGTGGTCGACAATCCTCACGTCCGCGTCGTAGGATTACATATGCACCTCGGCTCGCCCATCCTGAGCAGCCAGCCTTACAAGGAGGGGATCGCCAAGGGGCTGGTGCTGATCGAGGCGCTGCGCAAGCAGGGCCATCCGATCCGCGTTCTCAACATGGGCGGCGGTTTCGGCATCCACTATCGCAAGCAGGAGGCTCTTCCCGCAACCGCCTTTGCCGAAGTAATCGTGCCGGCGGTCAAGGAGGCGGGCTGCCAACTCGTTCTGGAGCCAGGACGGTTCATCGTCGGCAATGCGGGGCTGCTGGTCAGCCGGGTCATCTACACGAAGGAGTCGGGCGGCAAACATTTCGTCATTCAGGACGCCGCAATGAACGATCTGATCCGGCCGACGCTCTACGACTCGTTTCATCGGATCTGGCCGGTCGAGCCGGGTGCGGATGTGCCTGCTCCGCCGGAGGATTACGAGGCCGACATTCCTGGGACGAGTCCTTGTGACATCGTCGGCCCGGTGTGCGAGTCCGGCGACTTCCTGGCGAAGAATCGCCGGTTGCCGGCGCTGAATCGCGGCGATCTGCTGGCGACGTTCAGCGCCGGGGCTTACGGCATGAGCATGAGTTCCAACTACAACGCCCGTCCGCGCGCCGCCGAGGTTCTCGTCGATGGCGCGACGCATCGCCTCATCCGCCGGCGCGAGACCTTCGCCGATCTCGTGCGGACGGAAGTGGAGGTGTGACGGTTTTGCCGCTTGCGGCTTTGCAGTTTTCAACCGCGCTAAGCCGCAAGCGGCAGATGAGGAGGCAAATCCCATGTGCAATTCTTCCCGCTCCTTGATCGCACTATTGCTGCTGTGTCTGTCCGCCATGAGCGCGCAGGCTCAGGAGAAGAATGAGCGCTTCGATTATCGCCAGTTCCTGACGCCGCCGCGCACGACGCCGGAATTCTGGGAGGCGATGAAGTTCGAGATGGAGGTCGGCCGTTTCGATCTCGCCGCCGGCCACCTCCGCAATATGCTGGAGAAGAAGCCCACGCCCGAGGAGCTGGTCCAGCTTCACGAGAAGGAAGGGGTCGTCAGCTTCCTGCGTCTGCGGCTGATGCCGAAGTGGTTCGAGGACCGCACCAAGGATAAGCAGGCCCGCGAGGATGTTGAGTCGCTCATCGAGCAGGTCATCCAGGCGGTCCGCGCCAAACTGACCGATCCAAAGCGCATCGCTCTTCACATCGGCAACCTCTATGGCCCCCCTGAAGAGGCCGCCTTTGCGCGGATCGAACTCGTCAAGTCCGGCTCCGCCTCCATCCCCTACTTGCTTCAGGAGTTGCTTCGCCGTGAGGAAGTTGAGCGCGGCCCGATCCTCAACATTCTGGTTGAACTTGGCCCTGATACCGTTCGTCCGCTCCTGGCTGCTTTCGACAGTACCGACAACATCCTGCGCGAGAACCTTATCGACGTGTTGCGCCGGCGGCGCGATCTGTACCTGCTCCGCGACAAGGGTATCGAGGTCGCGCCGGCTCTTTGGCCGCTCGCTTCCCCGCTCAACAAGAACGAGACCCTCCGCCGCAAGGCTCGTGAGGTCCTCGCCGCCGTCTACAACGTTCGTAACCCGGACTACCTGCCGCAACCGATCGTCGCCCTGACCCAGGAGGCGGAGCGCTATTACAATCACCGCGTTCGCTTCTCCGATCCGCGAAAAGTTGCCCTGTGGCGCTGGGACGGCAAGAACGTCGTGGAAGACAGTTCCTTCACGCCGACGAAGGCGGAGGAGTATCTCGGGCTGCGCTACGCGCGCATGGCCCTTCAGATCGACCCCACCTATCTTCCCGCGCAACTGGTCATGCTCAACTTGCTCGTCGAGAAGGGCTTTCAGCCGCCGACTCCGGAACGACCGCTCGGCACCCTTCGGCCCACAGTCGAGGACTTGTTGTTGACCCTCAACCCCGACGTTCTCAATGCAGCGCTCGAACTGGCGATGCGCGACGAGCGAACGCCGATCATCCTTTCCACGATCAAGGCGCTGGGCAAGCTCGGCGACGTTCGCACGCTGAAGCCGGAAACCAATGGCGAGCCGGCCCTGGTGCGCGCTCTTCAGTATGGGGATCGACGAGTGCAGATGGCCGCCGTCGATGCCATTCTGAGCATCCCCGGCTCGGCCTCGCTCCAGGCAACGGCGCGGATCGTGGATATCCTCAAGACAGCTTTGGCACCCGATGCGCTCACTGCAACGGACAAGCCGCGCATCCTGGCCGCGAGCTCCAATGAAAACTATTTGCGCGAGGTCGCCCGCACCATCGAGCAGACAGGGGCCGAGGCGGTTTTCGCCAACAGTGGACGGCAGGCAGTCAAACGCCTCGTCAGCCGGGCCGACATCGACACTGTCCTGCTCGACGCCACGATTGCCAATCTGGACCTGACATGGGTGATTGCCCAGTTGCGTTCCGATCGCGGTCTGCGCCGCTTGCCGGTCTTCGTGGCGGGCATCCCCGAGGGACAGGTGGCGAAGTCGATTACCGAGGAACTGGGAGAGTTGCGGCTTCGCGCCCAGACACTCGATGCGGGGATCAGAGAGCGCATCGAAGATCGAGTGCGCTTGGAGAGGTCAGCGAGCTACGCGGCGGCCCGGCAGGGCGGCGACCTGGTGCTGAACGATCGCAGGAAGCGCAAGGCCGAGGTGGATCGCCGCATCGCATACCTCAGCGAGCGCTACGATCAGGAAGCCGCGAAGCGCGAGGATGGCTTGCACAAGGCGCTCGACCAACAGAAGCATGTCTTCGTCGTGTCGTCGGCCGTGCTGACCGATCCGCGCCTGCTCGCGGTCCAACTGGACGAAAAGGTCCGCGAGACGGGCATGGCACCGCTCTCGAAAGCCGAGCGAAAAGAGTACGCCGAGAAGGCGCTGGTCTGGTTGGCGAAGATGGCGCTGGGCGAGTTGAAGGGCTATGAAGTGAAGGGAGCAGAGGAAGCGGTAATCAACATGCTGTCGGCTCCGGGGCTGAGCGATGCTTCGACGCTCAACGTGATCCGCATCTTGGGACAGATTCCGGGCGGCAACGCGCAGCGTCAGTTGACGAACGTCTTCCTCGACGCGAAGCGCCCCGTGCCGATTCGCGTGGCGGCTGCGGACGAGTTGCTGAAACACATGCAGGAGTATGGCAAGCCAGGCGGGGAGGCCGAGCGCATCCTGCGCGACACGGTGAGTATCGCGGCGAAGGAGCCGGGCACCCCTGCCGAACTTCGCGATCGCATGACGAGGATGATTGGCGCGCTGCGTCCGGGACAGAAGGCGACGGGACAGCGACTGCGCGACTTTGGGCCATGAGGTGTCTTGCCGCTTGCGGCGTAGCGCCCTTCAAGAGCGCTACGCCGCAAGCGGCAAG
>JBBRIK010000369.1:0-6015 GCA_038221045.1 Gemmatales bacterium | reverse complement strand
ATCCCCGATCTGAAGACTGAAGAGATCGTCCAACTCCTCATAGGCGCGAAAGAGGACCGTCGCGCCGGGGACGAGTCCCTGCAACTGCCAGCGCCGCAGACGCTCGGGATTGTCGTCCTGCACCTCGCGGATGAGGACACGCGCCCCCGCCCGGAAGCGGTGCAGCGGTTGTAAACTGCGGCGGACCAGCGTGCCGTCACGGCCCGGAATGGGATGGCCGTGCGGATCCTCCAGCGGTTCGCCCAGGTGGGCGGCGATGGCCTGTTCCAGACGCGGCGAGATGGCGTGTTCCAGCTTCTCCGCCTCGACGTCCACCTCACTCCAGTCCAGCCCCAGGACGCGCGTCAGAAAGAGTTCGACCAGCCGATGACGGCGAATGACGCGACGCGCCTCGGCGATGCCCTGTTCGGTGAGACGCGCGCCACAGCCGGACGAGTATTCGATCCAGCCGGCGTCGGCGAGGCGTTTGAGCATGCCGGTGACGGACGGCGCGCGCACCGCGAGCCGGGAGACGATGTCCACGGGCCACACCGTCTGCTCGGCGCCGCCCAGATTGTGGATCGCCTTGAGATAGTCCTGCACGGCGGGACTCGGCTCGACTGCCATCGTCGTCTCATGGAGAGAGGACCGCACTCACACGCGCGAACACTATTCTACAACCCCTCGCCCCTTCGCGAAACGACAGCAACACCAAGAGTGCGCGCGAAGCGCAAATCTTCACGGCGGGACGTTGACACCCCTGTGTCGCGATCTAGAATACCGTTTTGATTTTCTGGGGCCGTGCATGATGGATGCTGCCATCCGCAAAGCCGAGACGCTGGTCGAGGCCCTCAGCTACATCCGCACCTTTCGCGATCGCCTGACGGTGATCAAACTGGGCGGGGCCGCCATGGAGGACCCCGAAGCCCTGCGCGCCACTCTCCAGGACGTCGTCTTCATGGAAACGGTCGGCATGCGCCCCGTGCTCGTTCACGGCGGCGGCAAGGCCATCGACCGCGCCATGGACCTCGCCGGCCTCAAACCCCGCAAAGTCCTCGGACGCCGTTACACCGACGAGGCCACGCTTGCCATCGTCGTCCGCGTTCTCCTCCAGGAGATCAACGCCGGCATCGTTCGCCAGATCCGCCACCTCGGCGGGCGAGCGGTCGCTCTGCACTCCGACTCGCTTCAGTGTCTCTTCGGCGAGAAGCTCCTGCTGACTTCCGACCGGCGCATCGTCCACGGCGACGACGCCGACGCCCCCTCCGACGACGAAGCCCCGGTCGATCTCGGGCGCGTCGGTCGGGTCACGCGCGTCGATGGCTCGCTGGTGCAGGACTTCTGCGCCGGCGGCGTGGTGCCGGTCATTCCCTGCCTGGCTCTCGACGCCGACGGGGGCTGGCTCAACGTCAACGCGGACACGGCGGCCGCTGCCGTCGCCATGCACCTGCACTCCGAAAAACTCGTCTTCCTGAGCGACACGCCCGGCATTCTGGGAGACCGCGACAATCCTCTCTCTCTCTTGACGCATCTTGATGCGGGCGGCTGCCGTAACCTGGTGGCTCGCGGCGTCATCGAGGGCGGCATGATCCCCAAGATCGAAGCCTGTCTCGACGCCCTGCGTGCGGGGGTGCGAAAAACGCACGTCATCGATGGCCGGCTTCGTCACTCGCTTCTTCTGGAGATTTTCACCGACCGCGGCGTCGGAACGGAAATCGTCCTCGGCCAATGACGGCCCCTCAACGCCTTGGTCTCCCCCCCGTTTTCTTGTTTCGATTTCCTCCCTTGTTTCGCAGGTGTTCCGCTCATGAGTCTCACTTCGCCGCAGACCGTCGAGCTTTTCGGGCGCTGTGTCATCGGCAACTACACGCGCTATCCCGTCTGCCTGGTGCGCGGCGAAGGCTCCCACGTCTGGGATGCCGAGGGCAATCGCTACCTCGATTTTTTCCCCGGCTGGGGCTGCGATCTGCTCGGCCACTGTCCGCCCCGCGTCGTCGCCGCCGTGCAGAAGCAGGTCGCCGAGCTGATCCACGTCCCAAATACGTGGTACACACTGGCTCAAGGACTGCTTGCGGAGGCGCTTGTCGAGCGGACCGGTTGGGGCGGCAAGTGCTTCTTCTGCAACTCCGGCACCGAGGCGAACGAGGCGGCGATCAAGCTCGCTCGCCTCGCGGCAGGGCAGGGACGATACAAGATCATCACCGCCCTGAATAGCTTTCATGGCCGAACGATGGGATCGCTCAGCGCCACGGGCCAGCCGAAGTATCACCAGGGCGTTCATCCGCTGTTGCCCGGCTTCTCGTATGTCCCCTTCGGCGATCTGGACGCGATGGCGAAGCAGATCGACAAGGAGACGTGCGCCATCATGGTCGAACCGATTCAGGGCGAGGGCGGCATCAACCTGCCTCCGCCGGGCTATCTGGAAGGACTGCGAACGCTCTGCGACAAGCATCAGCTCGTGCTGATATTCGATGAGGTGCAGACCGGCATGGGCCGGACGGGGCGATGGTACGCTCATCAGCATTACAACGCCGTGCCGGACGTCGTGACGCTGGCGAAGGCGCTGGCCGGCGGCGTGGCCTGTGGCGGGCTGATCGCGAAGTCCGAAGTCGCGGTCCATCTGCGGCCGGGGACTCATGCGGCGACATTCGGCGGCAATTCGCTGGCCTGTGCGGCGGCGCTGGCGACCATCGAGACCATCGAGGAGGACCATTTGCTCGAGCGCGCGGGGATCCTGGAGGATCGCTTCCGCGCTCGCTTCGAGGAGTTGAAGCAACGATGTGCGCTCATCAAGGAAGTTCGCGTCAAAGGAGTGATGATCGGTGTGGAGTTGACGGTCGATGGCGCTCCGTTTGTGGCCGAGTGTCTGAAGCGCCGGCTGCTCATCAACTGCACACACGGCACGGTCCTGCGTCTCTTGCCGGCGCTGAACCTGACGGATGCCGAACTGGAGGAAGGCTGTGACATTCTCACCGAGGTACTGACCCGATAGTTATCAGTCTTATTGCCAGTTGTCAGTTGCCAGTTGCCAGTTGTAAGAGAATTGTTTTGCTTGCGGTTCGCGCTCTTCTGTCTCAACTGGCAACTGACAACTGGCCACTGGCAACTGACAACTGGCAACTGGCAACTGGCAACTGGCAACTGACAATAAGACTGACAACTCCCATGAAACACTTCCTGACTCTGCTCGATCTGGACGCGGAACAACTGCGCTATCTGCTACAGGACGCAGCGAAACTGAAGGCGGCGCACCTTCGCGGAGAGCGGCAGTCGCTCCTGGGTGGCCGGGTCCTGGGCCTGATTTTCGAGAAACCGTCGCTGCGCACGCGCGTCAGCTTCGAGGCGGCCATGACGCATCTCGGCGGCGGCAGCATCTTTCTCAGTTCGCCCGATGGGGCGATGGGCGTCCGGGAACCCGTGGCCGACTTCGCACGCACGCTCAGCCAGTTCGTCGATGTTGTCGCCATCCGCACCTTCCATCACGAGACGCTCGAAGAGTTCGCTCGCTACGCGAGCTGCCCCGTGATCAACGCCCTGTCCGACCTGGCCCATCCCTGCCAGGCCATCGCCGACCTGCTGACGGTGCAGGAAGTGTGCGGCGAGGTCAAAGGCAAGACGCTGGTCTTCGTCGGCGACGGCAACAACGTGGCTCGCGACCTGGCCATCGGCTGCGGCCTGCTCGGGGCGCGCTTCATTCTCGCTTCGCCGGAAGGCTACCGCTTCGAGGATTCGTTTCTCGATACCTTTCACAAGCACTGCCGGGCTGGCGAATTGATCGTCAATGGCGATCCGGCCCACGCCGTCGATAAGGCCGACATCATCTACACCGACGTCTGGACGAGTATGGGCCAGGAAGCGGAGCGCGAGGAACGGCTGCGGCACTTCAAGGGTTTTCAGGTCAATGGCGCTCTGATGGCCAAGGCGCCGGGTCATACGCGATTCATGCACTGTCTGCCGGCTCATCGCGGCGAGGAAGTGACCGGCGAGGTGATCGACGGCGACAAAAGCGTCGCCTTCCAGCAAGCCGGGAACCGGATGCACGCTCAGAAAGCGCTGCTCAAACAACTGCTGCTGGGGTGAACTGGGCAATCCAAGAGTAGTGATTGTCTTGCCGCTTGCGGCTTAGCAAAGAATGCTAAGCCGCAAGCGGCAGAACTCAGGCGATCGCTGGCGCCAGAGTGGCCAGTTGCGGATACATTTCCTCCATCGGCGCCCAGACCTGATCGACCTCATCCTTGAACAGATCGCCAATCAGCAGATCGGTCACGAGTCCCTTCAGATGCGGGTGTTGCTTGATGAAGCGGCCAAAGCTGAAACCGTCATAGAAGGCGCACACCAGCCGGCGCATGCGATCCATCCCCTTCGTGAACTCCGCCTCCCATTTGCCAAGTTGCGCGGCGGACAGGTCGCCGGTCCGCAGTCCCTCGGCCACGGCGTCGGCGGCATACGCGCCCGAGCGCAGGGCCAGTAGCACTCCCGACGAGTAGAGCGGATCGAGGAAGCCGAAGGCGTCGCCGCACAGCACCCAGCCATCGCCAGCCGCCTTGCGCGAACGATAAGTGTACTCCTTCGCCGCCCGAAAGACGTCGCAGCGCGTGGCATTCGCAATCCGCGGCGCGATGCCCGGACACTTCGCCACTTCCTCGAAGTAGATGGTTTCGAGGTCCTTGTCGCCGCGGTCCTTGAAGAGGTACTCATGCGAGGCGACGATGCCGACGCTCATGACGTCATTGTGCAGCGGGATGTACCAGAACCAGCCGTTCTTGCCCTGGGTTTGCACCACGAGCGTGGCCCCCTCGTCCTTGCCGGTGTCGCGATAAGCGCCCTTCCAGTAGGTCCACAGGGCGGCTTTCTTCAAGTACGGGTCCCACTCGCGCAGCCCGAGCCGGCTCATGATCATCGCCCCCTGGCCGCTGGCATCGACGACGACCTTCGCCCGCACCTCGCTCTCCTTGCCGTCTGCGTCCTGCAAGCGGACGCCGACCGCGCGCTGGCCCTCGAACAGCACTTCGAGGACACGCACGCCTTTATGGACCTCGACGCCATGTTCGGCGGCGTTGTCGAGCATCAACTGGTCGAATTCCTGGCGATAGACCTGCCAGGTCTGCGACGACTCGTGCGGCTTGTGGTCGATGAAGTAGAACGGCTCGGACAGCTTGCCGTGCTGGTTGATGAACTGGACGCTATACTTCTTGACGAAGTGCGAGGCGCGCATCTTCGGCAGCATGTTGAGCCGCTTGAGGACGTGATACGTCTCGGGGATGAGCGATTCGCCGATATGGAAGCGCGCGAGCTTCTCGCGCTCGAAGAGCTGGACCTTGTAGCCGTGCTGGGCGATGAGCGTCGAGACAGTCGAACCGGCGGGACCGCCGCCGATGACGACAACGTCGGGATGCATGGTGGGTTTCCGATGTTCTTGCTTGTCGTTTCGCGCTCTTGGGTTCTATCCCTCAGGGAAGAAGAGAAGAGCGCGAAACGACAAGCAAGAAAAAAGCGATGTGGTGTCAGAACAATTCGTCGATGGGTGATCCTTCGGGCAGCACCATGTGAGGCCGGCCCGTCTGGTCGGGATAGGTCGCCTTGGTGTCGATGCCGAGATGGCGATAGATCGTCGCCAGGACGTCGTGGGGCACTTTCGGCGCGTCCTTGGGAAAGGCGCCCTGGCTGTCGGACGAGCCGACGATGCGTCCGCCCTTGACGCCGCCGCCGGCGAAAGCCCCGCACATGACGTGCGGCCAGTGATCGCGGCCGGCTTGATCGTTGACGCGCGGCGTCCGGCCGATCTCGCCCCAGGCGACGACCAGCGTCGTTTGCAACAGACCGCGCTGCTCCAGGTCCTCGATCAGGGCGGTGTAGGCTCGATCCCAGCGCGGCAGGAAACCGCGCCGCTGCGAATCGAAGCCCTGCTTGTGGAAGTCCCACCAGCGACAATCGACTGTCACCAGCCGGACGCCGGCCTCGACCAGCCGGCGGGCCAGCAAGATCCGCTGACTCCACGCCGGGGCGCCGCAGCGGTTGGCCGCGCCGGGGTCGAAG
>JBBRIK010000368.1:0-6018 GCA_038221045.1 Gemmatales bacterium | reverse complement strand
AGGCTCGGAACTTGACCGTCCTGGCCTTCAGGCAACCAACTTCTTTCCACAAGAGCAGAGCCACATGCAACGCACTCCCGGGTTGGCGGGCAGCCAGTAAGAGCCAGGTCCAGGGGATCGGCCCCCACAAGAACGGCTCGCCTTGCCGATGGCGGGGTGGCCTCCTGGACGGCTTGCCGAACAGGTCGTCTAAGGTGCCGTCCGGAAGTTTGAGGGATTTGAGGTCGCATGGGTCTGGGGTGGTCATAAGGGTATATCTAAGAGAGACAAGAAAGAGAGACTGGACGGGGGTAGCAATTCTGCTCAGGGTGGGTGTGCAAAATTGCTCAGGGTAGGTGAGTGTTACCCTGAGCAATTCTGCTCAGGGTGTCCTCCTTTCGGAACTTGGCGAGAAGCCCCCTCACAACCCCCCACATGCGTTCGCCGCGAGGATCGGAATACCGATCGGGATAGCGGACGATCTTGGCGTCGGTTCGGAGAGAAAACCCATCCAGGACAATCTCACTTGCTTCGCGCATGGCGGTCTGCGTCTGTGTCACCGTGTCCTCGATCTCGTCGGCATCCGCTTCGACCAGCAAGGCGTCGTGAACTGGGCAACAAACTTCGATGCCTCGCTCCGTCGCCAGGCAGCAGGCGAGCCGCATCATCTCCGCGCCGTTGGCCTGCATCGGGAAGTTTCGGAGTGATCGGGGATTGGCGTCTCGCCCGACGTGGACAGTCCAGCCGAAGACGGTCCGGAACTCGCCCGTGAGTACCGCTTGCGCCTCGACTGCATCGGACCACTGCCAGAAGTGGCGAAACGTCCGCCGGTGCATCGCCAGCAACTCACGGCCACGGCAGGTAGGGACGTTCAATTTGCGAGCCAGGCCATCGGCTCCCAGTCCGTATAGCACACCGAGGGCAACCGTTTTGAACTGATCCCGGATCGCGCCGTGTGTCTTCTTCGTCGCATCAGGAGGAACGGCACCGGCCATTTTCGCGAACGTCAGATAGAAGTCCCCCGCGAGGTAGCAATCCTGCATTGCCCTGTCGCCGGACAGGGCAGCGGCAATCGCCAATTCCTGTTGACTCCAGTCGATGTATGCGGCGGCTCGCCCAGGCCTGGGTTTAATCAGAGACCGCAGCCAACAGGACGGCCCGAAGATGAATTTGGTATTGCTGGGCTGGTTGCGGGATGTCACCGAGCCGAACACCGACAACAAGAGGCGATTGCGCCCGTCCGCCCCGACCGCCAGTTCGTTCAGCCGCATCTGGGAGAGGGTGTGTCGGAGTTCCCGGATCGGTCCAACTTCATTCGGGTAGACACGGGCCTGCTCGCGGAAGGTCTCATCGTCCAGTGCCATCCCTCCGCTTTCCAGTCGAGGCCATGCAATACCCTTTCGAGCAAGGTAGCCTGCCCAGCGGTCAGCGGAGAACCGCCACGGCCCAACAGATCCCAAGGGGCCGGACCGCGACACCATCTCGGCGGCTTGCCGCAGCAACTCCGGATCGTGCTTCGGTCTTGCCGGCGGGTCCGGTCCGCGCAGCACGTCCCAGAGCAACGCGCCCTGGTCCGTGTCGTCGTATCCGTCCTCGCTGCAATAGCCGCGCCCGATCCCGAGGGCCGGGTGGCTCCTGGCCAACTCTCTCGCCTTGACGTCCAGCCCAGCAACCGCTGTATGGTCCCGGCCGCTATCCTCCAGCTTGGCGATACGTTTCGGAGTCAGTCCGGTAGTCTGCCTGGCGGCGCGATGGGCCTCACGGATATCCCGGTTTACCTCACGATCGGCCCGCCAGAGGTAGTCGAGGGCGGCGGTCAGATCGTGAGGGTCAATCTCTGCCTCCCGAGCTTCTGACAACAGCAGAGCGCCGAGCCGTGTATTCGGGTCGATCTCTTTCTGATCGGCAGGGACGTAGACGCCGAAGTTCGCATCGACATGGCGAATCAGTTCGGTCTTGATCTCTTCCCAATGCTGACGGAGTTGTGCGATGGTGTCCGTGTCGATCGGGATGCCGGCCCATTCCATTTTGGCGGCAGCGACCATGTACCTTCCGCGTAGCAGAGCGCGGGGCAGGTCGATATGAGGCAGCATGGCGGGCAGGAGTTGAGCCAGGGCGTCAACGTCGGTCTGGCAATAGTCGAGAAGGGCCAGCCGTTCCGCGAGCGTGTACGATCCTCCCCGCATCGCCAGTTCCCGCATTGACTGCTTTTCCGTGGCGTCGAGGGCGTCGAGACCGAAGTAGGCAAGTGCGCCAAGGAGTCCTCTACCACACGGCACGGTCAAGCCGGACGTGAGGTTGCGGAACTCGACATACAGGTCGAGGACTCGCCTCGGCATGGGCCATTCAAGGGCGCAGTGACAGGTCCACTCGGCGGAGGAGTAGTAGGCGATCAGCAACACGTCGTCGCCAGTTCCGTAGGGCGGGAGAGACGGGGCGTCGTCGCCGAGCCAGTGACGGACCAGCCGGTCCGTTTTCAGTTCTCGTGCGACGACGCAATGGGGGGATGGGCGCTCGCCGTTCGGAGCGAAGAACTCGAAATCGACGGTCCAGACTTCTCGAAACGGGAGCGACTTCACGACTCACACCTCCCCGCGAAGTTGCCGCAGAATGGGGTGATCGCGGCTCGTGATGAACTTGTCGCGGAAAGCGATCCGCAGTAGTTCCGTGAACGACTGCTCGGGCCATTCCGGTTCGGGTAGCTCTCCCGTCGCGTAGGAGATTTCGTACGCTCCCAGGCTCATGTTCGCCTGCACGCGAACCCAACGCTTCCCGGCGAGGTTTGCCGCCTCCATCGCACTGCGGGACCACTCGTCGAGACGCCCATCGGAACCCGGCAGCTTGACCGGCCACAGGAAGACGACACCCTGCCTGTTCACGGCGGTGATGAGCAATCGCGGGACCAGCGAGGACTCGCTGGTCAGTTCAGGCCAGAGGGAGCGATGAACCAGATAGGTCTCGCTACGGCCCTCTTTCGACTCGATGACGGCGGTTGCGAGCCGGAACCCTTCGTCGGGATGCGCGCGGACGAACCACGGCTTGTCCGGCTTCCGAACTGGTACGGTCGTCAGGGCTTTCTTGACGCCGGCGGCTGCGCCCAGATCCTGCGTCAGCCGCAAGGCTGCCGGGTCAAACGGGTCTGGGGTTGCATTCGCGGATTGTTCGGTCGCTTCCAGTGCGGCCGGGTTGAAGTCGAGGGCGTCCTGACTGACAGCCTCCGGCTCGTGTGCATCGCCGTGTTGCTCCAGTTCGCCGTTGTCTTCAGGGCGAACTGTTGGTGTCCGTTGAACTGATCGCATAGAAGTAATCCTTGTCCTTGTGTGAGAAATGCCGGGGCCGACCTCGGCCAACCCCGGCGTTGAGACTGTTCACGATTTTGCCGGCCGGGTCAGCAGGTCGAGCAACAGCGCTCGCACCTCCCGAGGGCGGAGACGGATGGTCGTTTCGAGTCCGGAGACGCAGGCGTCAGCCTCGGCGAACTCGATCTCAGCCTCAGCCGGGAACAGGTTGTGGTGGTCGGATTGGAGCCGGAGCAGTTGCTCAGCGCGAGGTTGAGTCTTGACCCGTGATGTGGTGTACAATACCATTGCTGTTACTCCGTTGATCCGTGCCGCCGCCAAGCGACACACCTAACTTGAGCCAGGCGAACCTCACGCCTGGCTCAAGTCGTTTCCGGTCAAATCCCCGCCGCTTCCAGCACCTTCTCCGACCTCGCGTGATCCTTGCTGCTGGGACGGGGCGCGGCCCGGGCCCTCTCCTGCTCTCCGGCGCTGAGTGCCGCGAAGAATCGCTGCAGCGCCTCCAGGCTGGTCGCGGTCGATCCTCCCATGCGGAGGGTCTCCAGCCGGACACGCTGGCCGTCGCGGGCGCGACAACCCACGGCCGCCCATCGCCAAAGGGTGCTGGGGGAGACGGGTCTGCCGCTGCGAAGGGGGGGGATACGCCGGGCGGCGGCGGAGAAGGTGAGGACGGTCTCGGTGGTAGAGTCAATCATGTGTGATGTCTCGCATGGGGTCGGGCGGCCATGCGGTACATCACACCACGTCGCGTAGAGTAGATGAAGAGTAGATAAGGAGTTGATCGGAGTAGATGGGTACGCTCAGCCTGTTCGTTCCCAGCGAACACCTTCCGTCCCATCCCTCACAAAGCGAATGGGGCTATCCTTTCCAAGCGAGTCGTTCAGATTGGAGACGGTGTCCTTGAGTTTGCCCGGGGTTAGGGGATCATCGGTCCTTGAAGGCCACCCCAGCTCTTCAAAGGTTGAAAGGATATTCCATTGAAGCGGTGCAGGCCGTCCATACCTTTTCACCAGCACTGCGCCGAAATACAGTTCGTGCAGTTCGGCATCCCATCTCGGCTTGATGTCGTCTGGCTTCTCTGGAGTGTTGGTGTCTTCTTCGCGCCGTTGCGGTACAGCCAGACATGCTTGGAGTTCCCCCAAACGCTGCCGCGCGACTCTTGAGAGCATTTCGAGACGGCTCAATCCGACGCCCGCCTGAGCGTACACGGCCTCTGGATCCTCAATCCGGCTCTGACGGATGTTCCGAAGAAGCGGACACGCTCGCCAGTGGGTCAAATCCAGACAGAACTGTCTACAGAGTTCCAGCGCTTCCCCTGCCAACCATGCAACGCCATGTTTGGCAGCACTCGGCAGCAGACAGGAGCGTACCATTTCGATTTCCCGCACATACTCCTCGGTAAAGGCATAACGCCCTCGACCGAGGATTGCTTGTGTTGCCGCATCTGGAGGATCCATCTCCGCGCGGGCAAGATGGATAGACCGCTCAATCCAATCGAGGAGCCACTGAACGGGTTCCAGCAGAGTGTCGGAGGAAGGGGTATCGGCCATGATGTGCGCTCCATTGGTGCGGGACGGCCCAGACGGGCGGCAGACAATGGAGCAAGCCCACCGCGCCGCCCGGGCCTTCACCGGGTAATTACTCCGGCGTCCCTACGTTCTTCATCCTATCTCGCTCGCCACGCGAACGGCGAGGGCCAGGTCGCGCTCCGCATAAATCTCCGTGGTGCTGGCGCTCGAGTGACCCAACGCGACCTGCGCGGCTTCCAGACCGAATCCCTTCCTTACCGTCGTGGCGTGCGAGTGCCGCAGCTGGTGCGGATGCCAGCGAGGGACGAGGACGGCATCGTCCTTGACGTCACGGTCGGTGTTGCGGGCTTCCTCGATGGCGGCGGCGTTCGCCTTGTCGCATGCCCGCTCGATCGCGCGATAGTACGTCTTGCTGGTGTAGCGCTGTCCCGGCTTCAGTATCGGCTTCCTTCGCCGGCGGTCCAGTTGCGACGGTTGCACGCGCGTCTTACGGTTCGCCCGCTGCTCTGCCCGGAAAGCCTGCATCGCCTCGGCCGGCGAGAACAGGAATGCTTCCATTTCCATTCGCAGCCAGGGACGCAACACGGCCTGGGCCTTGGGTCCCAGAGCGATTGTCCGGGTCTTGCCGCGATGGGCGGTCTTGTGCTGCCTGGGGCGATAGATCCAGACGGGACCGCTAGTGTCGATGTCGCACGTCCGCATGACGCAGACTTCGCCCTGCCGCATCCCCGTGTGGAGTTGCAGCGTCACCATCGCCCGCACGACCGGCAGGAGGAAGGGCAGGGTTTCTTCGACCAGTTCCTCGGCAACGGGCGTGACCGGTTCCGTCTCGCGGGCCTCGGTGCGTCCCTTCTCCAGCCCTCGGACGGCACGGAGGGCGCGGTAGACGGTTTCGGGGGCCAGTTCCTCGGCGACGGCCCACTTCCAGATGCGGACGATCCGCCCGACGCGCTGGTTGACCACCTTGCGGGCCAGGGCGGGTTGGTCGCCGTAGTTCGGATGCTTGTAGCCGTTCACCATGAGATGCCGCACGGCCTTGAGCTTCAAGGGGCTAAAGTCGGCGGCGGGAAGTTCGGCGTAGAGATGACGGACCGGGCGCATGGCGAGCTTGTACTCGCTCTGCTCGTTGGTTGCCTTGCCCTCGGCGTCCCGGTAATGCTGCTGGGCGTGGGTCCAGAATGCTTCGAGGAGTTGGGAGACGGTCCTCGGTT
>JBBRIK010000367.1:0-6037 GCA_038221045.1 Gemmatales bacterium | reverse complement strand
CAGTAATGGCCCCGGTGAGTGACGAAAACCGGGGCCATTACTGGCCCCGCTCGCCTGGTACGCTCAAGGTTCCCGGTTGTTGTGGCGGCGCGATCGACACCGCGACGTTCGCGGGCCGCAGGACGCGCTCGTGAATCATGTACCCCTCTTCAAGGACCGCAACCACCGTGAAGGGTGGGTGTTCCGCTGACGGCTGCTGCATGATCGCCTGATGCAGCGTCGGATCGAACGGCTTGCCGAGCGCCTCGATGGGCGTGACCCCATGACGCCGCAGCACGTCACGCAACTGAGCCACCACCAGGGCAACGCCTTGCGTCAGTGGCCCCTTCTCGCCGGCCCGTTTCGCTTCCGCCGTCGCGCGGTCGAGGTTGTCCAGCACCGGCAACAGCCCCAGAGCGAAACTGGAGTGCGCGAAGCGTTTGTCTTCCTCGAACGACTTGCGGGCGCGCTTGACGTCGTTCTCCAACTCGGCCCGCGTCGTTTTGAGGAGAGCGAGATACTGATCGCGTTCGCGCTCGGCCGCCTCGGCGCGAGCGCGAAACCCTTCGATTTCAGGAGTGGCAACGGATTCGTTCGCGGCAGCGACGTTCTCCGGTTCGTTCATGGGGGACCTCCAAGTTCAATGATGAATGAAAGACAAAGCTTCGACATCCTGGATTTCATTCATCATTCATCATTCATCATTTCCGAGTTCCCTCGGTGAAAAAGGACTTCACCGTGTCCAGCCAGCCGCGCCGCTGCGGCTGGACGTTCTTGTCATCCGCGTCGGCCAACTCGCGCAGCAACTCTTCCTGACGCTTCGACAGCGAGCGCGGCGTCTCGACCAGGACCTGCACCATCAGGTTGCCGCGCCGCCGGCCGCGCACGCTTGGCATCCCCTGGCCCGTGATCGTGACGACCTCATGACTCTGCGTGCCGCGCGGCAGACTGTGCGTGAAACGCTTGCCATCGACCGTGGGAATCTCGATCTCGCAGCCCAGGGACGCTTGCGGGAACGTGATGACCGCCTGACAGATCAGGTCGTCGTTGTGCCGCGTGAAGAACGGATGCTCGCGCACCGTGACGGCCACGCGCAGGTCGCCGCGCGGAGCGTTCTTCTCGCCAGCGTGTCCCTCGCCCTCGACGATGAATTCCATGTTCGAGTCGATGCCGGCGGGGATATCGACCGACACCGTCGCCTCGCGCAACACCAGTCCATGCCCCTGACACTCCTTGCAGGGATCGCTCAACATACTGCCCTGTCCCTGACACGTCGGACAGGCGCGCTGCACCGCGAAGAAGCCGCCGCCCTGGAGCACGACGCCGCGGCCGGCGCAGGTTGCGCAGTTGCGGCGTTTGCTCTTCTCGGTGCCGCCGCTCCCCTTGCAGGCGTCGCAGAAGTCCGCGCGGCGGAATTGAAGTTGTTTCGTCACACTCCTGGCCGCCTCGGCCAGGTCGAGTTCGACCGTGACCCGCACATCGCGGCCCGCTTTCGGTCCGCCTCGACCGCGTCCACCGCCGCCGCCGAAGAGACTGTCGAAGATGTCGCCGAACATGCTGGAGAGGACGTCGGCGTTGCCGAAGTCCGGCATCTGCATGCCTTCGAGGCCCGCGAAGCCATAGCGGTCGTAACGCTGGCGTTTGTTCGGATCGCGCAGGACTTCGTAGGCTTCCGCGACCTCCTTGAACGACTCCATCGCCTCGCCGTCGCCGGAATTGCGGTCGGGATGGAACTGTTTCGCGAGCCGGCGATAGGCCTTGTCGATCTCGTCCGGCGCGGCTTCGCGCTTGAGTCCGAGGACTTCGTAGTAATCGCGTTTGTTGGCCATCGTGCTCATGTTTCGGCAAGCGCTGCATGCGCCTCATTCGCGCTGAACGAGGTCTTCCTTATGAGTGTACACAAGGCGAACGGCCAGCGTAAGCTGGCTGGTCTGCACCAGCCAGTTGCTGGTCCGCACCAGCCGGCTTACGCCGGCCGCTCGCCTTGAGGCTGCTGGTCCGCACCAGCCGGCTTACGCCGGCCGTTCGCCTTGAATCATCGAACGGCGCCGGTCACCTTGTTGGCCGGCTCATCCGCATCGATCTTGGTAATCATCACCTCGGTCGTCAGCATCAGGCTGGCGATGCTGGCTGCGTTCTGCAGAGCCGAGCGCGTCACCCGCGTTGGATCGAGGATGCCGGCCTTGATCATATCGACATACTCGCCGGTGTTGGCGTCGTAGCCGATGTTCTGGTTCTTCTCGCCGCGCTGGCGGATTTCGTCAGCGACCACGGCCCCATCAACGCCGCAGTTCTCGGCCAGGATGCGGATCGGCTTCTCCAGCGCCCGCGCGATGATCTCGGAGCCGAGCTTCTCATCGCCTTCGAGGCTGGCCGCTGCCTTGCGAACCGCACTGACGCAACGCAACAGCGCCACGCCGCCGCCCGGCAGAATGCCTTCCGCGACAGCGGCCCGCGTCGCATGCAGGGCATCTTCAACGCGGCCCTTGGTCTGCTTCATCTCGGCTTCCGTCGCCGCTCCGACCCTGATGATCGCGACGCCGCCGGTCAGCTTCGCCAGACGCTCGGAGAACTTTTCCTTGTCGTACTCCGACTCGGTCTGATCCATCTGATTGCGGATCTGATCGATACGCCGCTTGATCTCGGCCTTGCCGCCCGCGCCCTCGATGATCGTGCAGCTTTCCTTCTCGACGCGGATCGTCTTGGCCCGGCCCAACTGCTCCAGTTCGACGTTCTCGAGCTTCAGACCGAGGTCCTCGCTGATGAACTGTCCCTTGGTCAGCACGGCGATGTCGCCCATGATGGCCTTGCGGCGGTCGCCGAAGCCGGGGGCCTTGACGGCGCACACTTGCAGACCGGCCCGGATGCGATTGACGACCAGGACGGCCAGCGCCTCGCTCTCGACGTCCTCGGCGATGATGAGCAACGGCTGGCCGCTCTGGGCGGCTTTCTCCAGCAGCGGCAGCAGGTCGCGGACGTTGGCGATCTTCTTCTCGTGAATGAGGATCAGGCAATCCTCGAATTCGCAGGTCAGGTCCGGCTTGTTGATGAAGTAGGGCGACACATAGCCCTTGTCGAACTGCATGCCTTCGACGAACGTCAGTTCGGTCTTGGAGGTCTTGCCTTCCTCGACGGTGATGACGCCGTCCTTGCCGACCTTGTAGACGGCCTCGGCCATCAGCTCGCCGATGGCCTTGTCGTTGTTGGCCGAGATGCTCGCGACCTGAGCGACCTGCTCTTCCTTGTTGATCTTGATCGACATCTCGCCGAGCCGGGCGACAACGGCCTCGACGGCCGCGTCGATGCCGCGCTTGACGGCCATCGGATTGGCGCCGGCGGTGATGTTCCGCAGCCCTTCCTGATAGATGGACAGCGCCAGGATGGTCGCGGTCGTGGTGCCGTCGCCGGCGGCGTCGCTGGTCTTCTGCGCGACGGCGTTGACGAGCTTGGCGCCCATGTTTTCGAACGGATCGGGCAGGTCGATTTCTTTGCTGACGGTGACGCCGTCCTTGGTGACGGTGGGACCGCCGAAGCTCTTGTCGAGGATGACGTTTCGGCCTGTGGGTCCGAGGGTGATTCCGACCGCGTGAGCGAGCTTCTCAGCGCCGCCCAGCAGCTTCTTGCGGGCGTCGTCGGTATAGAGCAATTGTTTCGCCATCTGCGTTTATCTCCCTTTTCAGCCAGTTGCCAGTTTTGGTTGCCAGTTGCCAGTTGTCAGTTGCAAGACACCACTGGCAACTGACAACTGACAACTGACAACTGGCAACTGGCAACTGGCAACTGGCAACTGGCAACCAAAACTGGCAATCTGTTACTTGACGATCTTCGCGAGGATGTCGCCTTCGCGCATGATTTTGACTTCGCGGCCCTCAACCGTCACGTCGCTGCCGCTGTAGCGGCCGAAAATGACCTCGTCGCCCTTCTGCACCGACAGTGCGCTGCGTTCGCCGTTGTCGCGCAGCCGGCCAGGGCCGACCGACAGGACGCGGCCGCGCTGCGGCTTCTGCTTCGCGGTGTCCGGCAACAGAATGCCACCCGCCGTCTTGTCCTCCGCCTCGAGCGGCTCCACGACGACGCGATCGTCCAGCGGACGGACCTTCAGGTTGACTTCCTTCTCTTTCGCCATCGCTGATTCTCCCGGAATGACTCAGAAAATGATGAATGATGAATGATGAATGATGAATGGAAGAGAGTGATGGTCTTGCATTCATCGTTCATCATTCATCACTCATCATTCCGAAGTTACATCATGCCGCCCATGCCACCCATCCCGCCCATGCCACCCATTCCTCCCATGCCACCCATATCACCCATGCCGCCGCCGTGATGGTCGTGGTGATGATCGTCCGGCTTGCCCTTCTCGGGGATGTCGGCGACGAGCGACTCGGTGGTCAGCAGCAGACAGGCCACGCTCGCTCCGTGTTCCAGAGCGCTGCGCGTCACCTTGACCGGATCGACGATGCCGGCCGTGCGGAGGTTGCCGTATTCCATCTTGTTGGCGTCGAAGCCGTAGTTCTTGTCCTTGCTCTTGCTGATGTTGTTGACGACGACGGAGCCATCATGGCCCGCGTTCTCGGCGATGTAACGGCACGGCCATTCGAGCGTCTTCCGCAGCAGCTCGACACCGTGAATCTCATCGTCGGTCATCTTGGCCGTCCGCAGTTCCTCGGCCAATTTGTCGAGGCTCTTGCGAGCATGCAGCAGAGCGACGCCGCCGCCTGGGACGATGCCCTCGGCCAGCGCCGCCCGCGTTGCATTCAGAGCGTCCTCGTACAGCGCCTTGCGCTCCTTCATCTCGGTCTCGGTCGCGGCCCCGACCTTGACCTGCGCCACGCCGCCCGCCAGCTTGGCGAGACGTTCCTGGAGCTTCTCGCGATCGTATTCGCTCTCGGTCGTGCCGATCTCGCGCTTGATCTGCTCGGTTCGGCCGTCGATGGCCTTCTTGTCGCCGTCGCCCTCGGTGATCGTCGTGTTCTCGGCGTCCACCTTGATCTTCTTCGCCTTGCCCAGGTAGCGGATGACGGCCGGTTCAGGCACCTTGCCCTTGCGCTGCTCTTCCGGCGTCGGCGTCGTGACGCCGTCGATCTGCACGCCCAGGTCCTTGAAGAGGGCCTTGCCGCCGGTCAGGACGGCGATGTCCTCGAGCATGGCCTTGCGGCGGTCGCCGTAGCCGGGTGCCTTGACGGCGCACACTTGCAGGTTGCCCTTGAGCTTGTTCAGCACGAGCAGGGCCAGCGCATCGCCTTCGATGTCCTCGGCGATCAGGAAGAGTGGTTCCTTCTTCTTGATGATCCACTCGAGGATCGGCACCAGGCTCTTCACCGAGCTGATCTTTTCCTCGTAGATGAGGATGTGGGCGTTCTCCAGTTCGCAGATGACGGTTTCCTGATTGGTCGCGAAGTGAGGCGACAGGTAGCCGCGATCGAACTGCATGCCCTGAACGACGACAACTTCGGTGTCAGCCGTCTTGCCTTCCTCGATGGTCACGACGCCATTGGAAGCGCCGACCTTCTTGAGGGCCTCGGCCAACTTGGAGCCGATCTCGCGATTGTTGTTCGACGCGATGGTGGCGACTTCGGTGATTTCCTTGTCGTCGTTGGCGTCGATCTGGTCGGCCTGGCGCTTCAGCTCCTCGACGACACGAGTGACGGCCTTCTGAATGCCGCGCGTCAGGGCCATCGGATCGCAGCCGGCCGCGATCATCTTGAGGCCTTCGCGATAAATCGCTTCGGCAAGGACGGTCGCGGTCGTGGTGCCGTCGCCGGCGACGTCGGACGTCTTGCTGGCGGCTTCCTTGACGAGTTGGGCGCCCATGTTCTCGTAAGGATCTTCCAGTTCGATCTCCTCGGCGACGGTGACGCCGTCCTTGGTGACAGTCGGGCTGCCCCAGCCCTTGTCGAGGACGGCATTGCGTCCGCGCGGCCCCAGGGTCGAGCGCACGGCGCGGGCCAACTTGCTGACCCCGGCCAGCAGTCGTTGTCGAGCTTCATCCGCATACGCGAGTTGTTTTGCTGCCACTCATCGGCTCCTTTTCACATCACGACGCACTCCCGGATCG
>JBBRIK010000366.1:0-6061 GCA_038221045.1 Gemmatales bacterium | reverse complement strand
CCATCTCCGTTGGCGGCCAGCAGATGTCCTCCATCCGGCGACAAGGCTGCCGCGCGAACCGCATAGAAGTGAGGCGGAGGTGTCCACGTCCAGACTTCCTTCCCCGTCTCCATCTCAAAGACGGCCACGCGAGGTCCGAGGATGGCGGCCACGCGCTTGCCGTCCGCGCTGACGTGGGCCTGCGACATGCCGCTCAGATTGAGGTTGAACTTTCCCACCTCCTCAACTTTATCGTGTTCAATCTTCCACAGCGGAGAAGTGGCCCCACCGAGAAAGACGCCCCGTCCATCGGGGAGAAACGGGGCAGCGACGACAGGGTTCCACTCGTGTTTCATCTGTTCGCAACGCAAATGGAGCAAACGCGTCTTGGTCCCGCCGATGCGAATGGCTCGCCGCATATCGGGAGCGACGGTGACGACGGCGGCCCCCCCGCCCTCTCCCGGCTCGAACTCGCGAACCTGCTTTCCGTCCGCCAGACGCCACATCAGCACCTTGCCGTCATTGCTTCCGCCGGTCACCGCATAGCGGCCGTCAACTGTGATGGCCGCCGATTGGACAGCGCCGGCGTGCGTCCTCTTGTAGGCCGGTGTACTCGGTTGGCCGCGTTCGACGCCGGCGAAATAGAGTGATGGCCCTGAGGCGCCGAAATAGTAGTGACGGGTGGCATCCGGATGGAACCCCACGCCCCAGACGCTGCCGGCCCCGATCGAGTGCCGCTGCTCCACCTTATCGACGTCCCAGAGGCGGACGCTGAGGTCCACGCTGCCCGAGGAGAGGACCCGGCCATCCGGAGATGGGGCCACGCAGGTCAGGGCCGCCAAATGACCCACGGGCGTTTGCAGTTCCTTGCCTGTCTCCACCTCGTGAACGTGGACGTTCTGATCGTTGCTGATCGTCCCTGCTAAAACCAATCGGTCGCTCTTGGGCAGGAACGAGAGTCCATAGACGCCGCTGGAGGTCGCGAGGATGCGGATTTCCTTGCCGTCCCGAGCGTTCCAAAGCCACACGCCTCCGCCGCGACGCGCGCTGGCGATATATTTGCCGTCCGGAGAGAAAAGCGCCAGGGGTGAGCCGAGATCGTGTCCCCCGAGGATGTGGGTTTGCTTGCCCATCTCGAACTGATCGAGGTCCCAGACCCGGACGATCCCCTCCGGATGAGACGAGAGGGCGCGTTTCCCGTCGGGAGAGAAGGCCACTCCGCCGACAGCCACGGACTTGTCGAACTTATCGGGGCGGTAGACGATGGTCTTCTGAGCTTTGTCCGTGTCGGTCAGGGCGTTCCAGAGTCTGAACCGTCCGTCTTCCGCACCTCCGGCTGTCAGCGCCCTGTAATCGCCCGCGACCGGGCTGAAGGCCACGCCCGTTACTGGCCCGGTATGAATCATTCGGTTGACGATCTTGCGGTCTTCGATCTTCCAAACGCAGGCGTGACTCACCTTCGGCGTGTTTTCGCCTCCGAGAAGATATTTGCCGTCTCCCGACCAGGACAACGAGGTGATGGTCCCCTCCGACTTCGCCAGCTCCGGAGGTTGGGGAGGAATCTTGTCCAGGTCTCGAACGTCGTAAAGGCGAATCGCATTGTCGCCGCCGCAAATGGCGAGAGTCTCGCCGTCCGGGGACCAGGACAGCAGGCGAACAGTGACACCGGGAGGACATGTCAGAATGATCTTCTCGTGAATCGTATCGACGTCGCCGAAACGGACATAGGCGTCTCCCAAGGAGACTGCCAGTGTCTTTCCGCCAGGATGCAGAGCGAACAGGCTGCCGCGCATTCGATGCTCGCCGAGGACGGCGACCAGTTCTTTCGGCTGCCACGGGTACACTTCGAGCGGAGGAATCTTCTTGTCGGCAAGAGCGTCGAGGAATTGACGTTTGAAGGGAACGACGATTGGGTCGCCGAACGCGAGTGGTTCGAGATACTTGGGGTCCTTGTCGTCCGAGCAGACGATCGGGCCACCCCCTCCGCCTCCGCTGTCCGGCCGATACTTCCCGTCGCCGTCGGTCTTCTTGTCGGAGTTGCCGCGCATCATGAAGCTCAGACCGACTCCGCCGCCGACGAGCAACAGCAGCACCAGCGCCAGCAGCAGCCAGCGGCGCGACGAGGAGGGGGGCGAGGTCGTATCCGCGACGGGGGCGGGTCGCGGCTGCGCTTTGCTGGTCATGGATGCTCCTTCTCAGCGGTCAAGGTCTCGAAAGGGGCCGTCGCTCCGAGTCACGATCATACTGCCGCGCGCCGCGCTTCTCAAGCGGCTGCAACAGAGAATAACGGACGTCCCGAGGACTCATCCTGAGTGAAGGCGGCCAGGGCCGGCAGGAGACGATTGATCTCAGTTTCCAGTTTTGCGAGCGTATCGGCAGCTTCTGTCAGATTACCACTCTGGCCCATCGATTCCAACAACTCCGCTTCTTTGCAAGCTGCGGCGGCCCCCAGGCTCCCCGCGCCGCCCTTGAGAGTATGACCGGCGCGCCGCAGCCGCCCCGCATCCTTCTGCGCGACCGCGTCGCGAATGTCCTGCATCCAGAGGGGACACTCTCGGCGAAACAACTGGACAAGCTCCTTCAGCAGCGTCCGATCGCCGCCGGTGCGAGCGAGGGCGCTCTCCAGGTTCAGGAACTCCTCACCCGGTTCCTTCGCGGCCGCCGCTGTTTCCGCGGGGACATCCACGGGAACCAACTCGTTGAGGGCCTGCCAGAGCTCGCGTGCCTGAATCGGCTTGGCGACGTAACCGTCCATACCGGCGGCAAGACAGCGCTCCCGATCGCCCTTCAGGGCATGGGCCGTCATGGCGATGATCGGAATGTGCCGACCGGTCGTCTTCTCTTTCTCGCGTATGGCACCGGTCGCCTCGAAACCGCCCATTTCGGGCATCTCCACGTCCATTAACACCACGTCAAAGGTGCGCCCTTCGAGCGCGACGAGGGCCTCCTTGCCGGTGCCGGCCACCTGGATCGCATGCCCGCGCTTTTCCAGCAGCCGCACCGCCAGCCGCTGGTTGACGAGGTTGTCTTCCGCCAGCAGGACCATCAGTGAGCGCTTGCTCTCCGGCGACGTGGGCAAGAGGCCGCCTAGCGGCTCGCGCTGATACGTCAGTTGCAGGACGTTTCCGACGGCGCGGAGCAGGTCGGATTGCTTGATAGGCTTCATCAGATAGGATGCGATGCCCAACTGCCGGCAGCGCGCGACGTCTCCGGGCTGGCCCCCGGACGTCAGCATGATGAGGGGCGTACTCGCCGTCCGCGGGTCGCGCTTGATCCGCTCGGCCAGCATGAAGCCATCCATCCCCGGCATGTGGCCGTCGATCAGGGCCAGGGCGTATGGCTCGCCCGCCGTCCCGGCCCGTTCCAGCGCAGCCAGGGCCGGCTGGCCTCCATCAACCGCGCTCACCTTCATTTCCCAGTTGCCAAGCACTTCTTCGAGGATGCGGCGATTGGTTTCGTTGTCGTCCACGACCAGCACGGCCAGCCCTGCCAGCCTCACCCACGTCGCGGCGGGACGATCCACATGCGGAGTGCGCGAGCGGGTGAACCCGGCCGTGAAGTGAAACGTGCTGCCCTTGCCGACCTCGCTCTCGATCCAGATTCGGCCTCCCATCATCTCCACCAGGCGGACGGAAATCGTCAGCCCCAGGCCGGTGCCGCCGTACTTGCGCGTCGTCGAGGTGTCGGCCTGCGAGAAGCTCTGGAAGATCAGGGCGTGCTTCTCCTTGGGGATGCCGATGCCGGTGTCGGCCACGGCGAAATGCAAATCGACACGGTCTCCCTCTTCCGATTCCTTGCTGACGCGAACGATCACCTCGCCGTGCTCGGTGAACTTGAGGGCGTTTCCGGCGAGGTTAATGACGATCTGACGCAGCCGTCCGGGATCGCCCATGAGATCATCCGGTACGTCGGAGGCAACATGCCCCGCCAACTCCAGTCCCTTCTGACCGGCCCGGAAGGCGAGCGTGTGCAGGGTGTCGCCAAGGGATTCGCGCAGGCTGAACTCAATGGCGTCCAGTTCGAGTTTGCCCGCCTCGATCTTGGAAAAGTCGAGGATGTCGTTGATGACGGTCAGCAGGGCGTCGGCCGAGTTCTTGACGATGTGCAGGTACTCCTCCTGTTCGGAGGTTATCTCCGTATCCAGGACGAGTTCGGTCATGCCGATGATGCCGTTCATGGGGGTGCGGATTTCGTGGCTCATGCGGGCCAGGAATTCGCTCTTGGCCCGGTTGGCCGACTCGGCCGTCTCGCGTGCCTTGAGCAATTCGGACTCGGCCCGCCGGCGCTGGACGATTTCCTCCTTGTAGCGCTGATTCAAATGGACGACGTCCTCGAAGGCCGACACCAGGACGTCGAGGAGTTGATCGCGTCCGGGGGACAGCTCGAATTCGCGGCCGAGGAAGACGACCCGAGGCCGGCCGCTCTCACCCGTTCCTCCCGATTTGCCGGTGCGGGCCAGGACGCGGCGGATGCGGCCGACGATCTCGGCGGGTTCTCGGTCCTTGGTCATGAAGCCGTCAGCGCCGCATTCCAGGCCGCGCAGGACGTTCACCGGATCGGCCTGACTCGTGTGGACCACTACGGGAAGAGTGGAGAGGCGAAGAGTCGCCTTGATCCGCCGGCACAGGTCGAAGCCGCTGTCGCCGGGAAGGTTCAGATCGCTGAGCACCACATCGAAGTTGCCTCGCATGAGGCGGTCGAACGCTCGCTCGGCGTCGGGAACTGTCTCGACGTCAAAGCCTGCGTCTTCGAGGACGATGGCGAGTTTGCAAGCCTGAGTGGGGCTGTCCTCAACAACGAGTATGCGGGCCATGCAAGGCTCCTTTCACAGGGGCGAGGGGCAAGCAGGACTGTCTTCTCTCACCCCTGACCCTTCTCTCCTCGCCCCTGATCCCTGATCAAATCCACGAGTCGGGCGGATATGGCGTCGAGCGGCAGGACCAGATCGGCGAGTCCCGCGGCGACGGCCGCGCCCGGCATGCCCCAGACCACGGAGCTTTTCTCGTCCTGAGCGATGATCTGTCCCCCCGTTTCCCGCACCGTCTTCAGTCCCGCCACTCCATCCTCTCCCATGCCGGTCAGGATGACCGCGATGAGCGAGGCGCCGTAGGCGCGGGCGGCGGAGTCAAACAGATAGGTCCCGGAGGGTCGAAAGCCGCCGATGAGCGGCGCGTCCGAGAGCAGCACCGCACCCTGGTTCGATACGCCCAGATGCCGTTCATCCGGTGCCAGGTAGACCGTGTGCGGCAGAAGAACTTCGCCCTGCTCCGCCACTTTCACAGGGACGTCGCAACTCCCGTTCAGCCAGGTCACGAGTCCCGTCATGAACCCCGGCGTATTGTGCTGGACGACGAGGATCGGCGCCGCGAAATCGCCCGGCATCCGCGACAGGATTCGATGCAACGCTCCGGGGCCGCCGGTCGAAGTGGCGATGGCGACGAGCGAAGTTCGGCGCGCGGAGTTCGGAGCATGGAGCCTGAAGTCTTCGGCGTTCCGCGCCGCGCGCTCTGGACTCCGCGCTCGCCAGTGGCGCACGACCTTCACCTGTGACATCGCCTTGATTGTGGCGATGAGTTTCTGGGCCGCCTCCTCGAAGCCGGGTGACTCCGGTCCTGGGGGCTTGCGCAGCGCGGCGAGGGCGCCGACGCGAAGCGCCTGCATGGCCAGTTCCACCTCGCGAGTATCGAGGCTCGCCGTGACGATGATGATGGGCGTCGGCGCGGTGATCATGATTTCCTTGGTCGCCGCGAAGCCATCCAGGCGAGGCATGCGCACGTCCATGGTGACGAGGTCCGGCCGCAGTTTCTGCGTGAGTTCCACGCCCTCCATGCCGTCCCTGGCCTGGCCAACGACTTGAATCTCAGGGTCGCTCTGGAGGATCTCCACAAGGAGCGCCCGCGCCGTGGCGGAGTCATCAACGACAAGGACGCGGATCATTTCTTCCTCTTCTTTGCCAGTTGTCAGTTGCCAGTTGTCACTTGTCAGTTGCCAGTAGCCGAAAAGTTAAGACCAAGGCTTGCGCATCGCGCAGAATGCTGGTTTCAATAACAACTGACCACAGGGAACTGGGAACAGAACACAT
>JBBRIK010000365.1:0-6066 GCA_038221045.1 Gemmatales bacterium | reverse complement strand
GGGGGGGCATACGCTTCTTGAAGCTCTGCGCAAGCTGTTTCGGCTGGAGGGCTGACGGGAGTCAATGATAGAAAATGCAGTTTCAAGGTGAGCTTCTGCGGCGGCCGCGACGGCGTGACGCCGTGGAACCTAACAGTTCCTGCCAGCTTGACGCCGTCCGCAGACGCTTGAGCAATTCTTCCAGTTTGTCCAACTCATCGAGTCGTTCAATCAGCGCGATCGTTCGGGCGTCCGGTTTGCCGAAGGCGTCATCGCCTTGAAGGCGCAGCACTCTCCGCGCCTCGCTGACCGCTCCTCGCGCCTCGCCTTCGACGAGTCCTTCTTCACGTCCTTCTTCACGTCCTTCTTCGCGTCCTTCTTTCAGGATGGCCTGATAGGTCGAAGACTCTTTCATGGACACCACTCCTCGAAATAGCCGGGCCGACAGTTCGGGCGAATAACGCAACCCCAGCAGGATGTACGCCGCCCCCCACAGGATCGGCGCCAGACGCCGGGCGCGAGGTTTGCTCAACCGCTGCTCGATCCGCTTTATTATGACCGGCAACTCGGCTTCTGTCACGGCGCTAATCAGTGCCAGCGGCATCAGCGGCAAACCGCCGGTCAGCAACGGTTCGGGAGAAAGCTGCCAGACACGCACCACCTGATAGCGAAACGTCAGATGCGCCTCCTCGCCCGGAAAGCCTCGCTGGTACACTCCCGTCAGCCGTGGCGAATCCGCCTCGGGCCGCAGCAGGATGACCGCCGTCCGCACCGGCAAGTCGTGCCGATCGTCGAGCAGCCCGTTGCGGACGAGGAGCTTGCGCGGCAGCGTCGCCGCATCGTGTCCGGAGACGAACTCCAGATGGAGCAAGTAGGGCGGGTCCGCTCCGACACGGAGGACCTTGTCGGCCGCCCCGGTGACGGTGGCGATATCTGCATCGATGGCCTCTGTCGGACCCGCGGGCCGGCCGAGGAGGATCGGCCACGACTCCGGTTCGGTTTCCACCAGGGCTTTGAGTGTCGGGTCGAAGGGCTTAGCGGTCAAGGCAGTTTCCCCACGGCAGCAGGCTCATCTCGTCTCTTCCACAGCAACTTCGGTTTCGTGAATGATCTCGAAGCCGGCCACCTCGTCGATGCGGAAGGTCCGGCCAACCGGACGCAGGACGCCTTCCAGCGAGAAAGGCAGGTTGCGCATGTGGGCGCGGTCGGCGACGGCGTAGTCTTCAGCGTTCAGCTCGGCGCGCGCCCGCACGACCTCGCCCTCCGGCGGTATCACACGGAGGACTACCTGTCCCTCCGGCCGATTGTCCTTGCTGGGCCGGCCGTTCAAAGTCTCAACAAAACCCACGAGTCTCTGCCGGGTCAGTCTCGCTTCAGGACGCAGCCGACGCGCCACCGTCTCAATGAGGGGGAAGACCTCTCGGCGAAGCTGTACCGACGCCGGCAAATCGTCCTCCCTCGTGGGCAATTCGGAAGACCACGTTGCGGAAATCCGGACGAAAGCATCGTCTCCTTCCGGCTTCAAATCGAGCAGGCCTTCGCAGAGGTTCGCGCTCAGAATCGGTGCATTCGCTGTCACGGGCGACAAGGAGTCCACATCTCCGCGGTCCAGGTGATACACAAGCTGGTGCAAGGAGCGCATCAGTAACACCGTTACCCGGCGAGTGAAAGGGGTGTTGTCAAAAAGAGGGATGCCGTTGGCTGGCTCGGGTACGGCGCCCAGGGGGCAGGCAACGCTCAGGACAAAGCTGCCGCGCTCCGTCTGGCCAAGACGGCACTCCTGCAAGAACTGTTCGGCCTCAGTCAGGCTCATGCGCGGATAAAATGTCTGCCCCGGCCGCGCAACGCCGCAGGCAGCCGCCAGCAACGTCTTCCTCATACCTGACATGAGGGCCAGTCCGCGATCGAAAGGGACGTCGCCGGCCCTCGCGACGGGACTGGATTCCGCGAATCGCAGCAGATCGGCGGGAGGGAAGAGCAACTCGACAAGCAGATCCAACGCGACTCGATTTTCATATTGAGCCATCCCGGCCACGGCGGTCGCCATGACAAGGGCAAAGTCAGTCAGCTCTCGGTTGAGAGGGATCGAAACCTGTTCCAGGCGAGACTCGAGCCTCTCGTAGACCGCGACACGTCCCCGGCCCAGGCGCGATTCCAGTCTCCAGCCGGTCGCGCGCGCATATTCCTGAACCCGCACCGGATCGAGTCGGTTAACTGTCTCGGGGGGCAGCGTGTCGAGGTCTTTAACCCGCATAGGTCACCCACTGTTCTTGCGAACACTTCACCAGCAGTTTCTTGAGGGCATCAACGGTGAAGCGGTTGCGCTTTGGAATGTGAATGGTCAGTTTGTCATCCGGGCCGGTAGGCGGATCCGGCGCGCCTCGTAAGCTCACCCAGTAGGCGCATTTCTTGAGCGTCAGGGCCTGAGGCGATGTCTTCAGCCATTCCGCCGCGGGTCCCGGCAAAAGAAGGAGAACAAGCAGCCACTGGTTGTTCACTGTCGTCAGGCGCATCTTGTTGTACTGGGCCTTTTCGAGACGGTACGAAAACCGCCCCTTGACGACAGCCAGCTTCTGCGATGTCGCTTTCAATTGAATGTAGACATCGAACACGGTATGAGCAGGTGCCGGCGCAAAATCTCCCGCGGCTGTCAGCCGCGCGTCAATGCCGAGATTGTCACTGTGGCGGCCGCCCTGGGCACACTCGCATCCCGCAGGAGCCGCAACAGCGTGCAAATAGGCATAGCTCAATTCGCTTTTGACGTCGTTTTCGCTGAGGGGCATGGCTCTCCTTCCAAGCGTGCATCATCCGGCCGTTCTCCTGCGTCATTCCACGGTCCAGGCGATGGTAAACAGTTCCGTCGTCTCCGTCTGCTGCTTCAGACGCGATTCGACCTCGGAGATGAGCAACTCCTTCCGCGCGTCGATCTGGTCCTGGGCGTCGAACAGGTCGCGCTGCTTGTTCTTCCGCTGCCCCTCAAAGATCTTCTTCTCGCGCTGGCGTTCGAGCTTCGTCGCCAGGTCGGGGGCCAGCTTCGACTCGCGATCGACGCGCTTGATCTCCGCGTTCACCTCCTTGATCTCCCGCTCCAGCCCTTCCTTGAGGTCCTCCGCCCAGCGGTCCAACTTGTCGATCTCGCGCTCGAAATAACTCTTGTTGCGTTCGCCGATCTCGGCCAGAGCGAGGGCGCCCAGGCGCTCCCGTTGTTGCCGGAGCCGCTCGGCTCCCTCGGCGGGCAACTCGGCCGGGCCGGCGACTTCTCCGGCAACCTTGAATAGCTTGGCACATACCTCGGGATGAAGCACCTCGCCGTCGTGGGCGACGAACAGCAGTTTCTCCTCCTCTTCGAGCGATTGCACCCTCAGCCGGACCAGCGACAGCCAGCCGGACTTGCCGCGCAGGTCGCGCACCTGGGCAATCTGGCCAGCGTGCCGCGAGTAATCGAACTTCACGCGCGCGACGGGCAGCGGCCGGCTCCTGGCCCGCGCCAGCACCGCCTCGGCCAGGGGATGGCCGGGCCGATAGGGATGAGCGTCACGCCCCTCCGCCGCCCGGCAGCGGGTGAGGAACTGGTAGCGTCCGGGGGGCGTCTCCGGCCACTCCGGCCCCAATGGTTTCAGGTCGAAGGAGAGGTCCTCTTCGTGGAAATCGGCGAGGCCGTCCAGCTCGTAGCGGGTCAGCCGCCAGAGCCAATCTTCGAGGCGGTTCATGAACTGCTTGCTGTCGTCGAACCGGACCCTGAGGCGCTGGTGGACCTCCTCGTCGAAATGCTCGAGCAGGGCGCGGCGGGTGTCGGTCAGGCGCGATTCGATCTGTTCCTCCAGGTCGGCCCGCAGTTGGGCGAAGGCGCGGTCGATTTCCTCCGTGGTGCGGCAGGCCTGGTAGATCGCGGCAATGCGGCGCTCAAAATCGACGCCGGATTCGAGCGCTCCCAGCACCTCGTCGGAAGAGCCGAACAGGCCGGCGAAGAGCTGGAATTTCTCGGACAGCAACTCGAAGACGCGCTCGTCGGCGGCATTGGCGCGGTTGACGAAGTTGATGACGACGACGTCGTGCCTCTGGCCGTAGCGATGACAGCGGCCGATGCGTTGCTCGATGCGCTGGGGGTTCCAGGGCAGGTCGTAGTTGACGACGAGGGAGCAGAACTGCAAGTTGACGCCCTCGGCGGCCGCCTCGGTCGCCAGCAGAATCTCGGCGCGATCGCGGAAATGATCGACGAGGGCGGCGCGCAGATCGACGGTCTTGTTGCCGCTCACCACTTCCTCACCCGCATGACGGCCGAGCCAGTCCCTGTAAATCGCGCCGGAACGGTCGTCGGCATTGGTGCCGTTGATGGTCATCACCTTGCCAACGTAACCGTGGCGGTCCAGCAACTCGAGCAGATAGGCCTGCGTGCGGCGCGACTCGGTGAAGATGACCGCCTTGCGTGCGGCCCCCAACTCGGCCATCTTGGCGAAGCCGGACCCCAGTGCTTGCAGCAGCGCCTGCCCCTTGGCGTTGGTGGTGATCGACGCCGCGAGTTTGCCGTACTCTTGCAACTCGCGAATCTCGGCGCGGACCTCGCCTGCCGTCGCCCTCGTGGTCTGGGGCAGCGCGGCCGATACGGCGGCGCCGCCAGCGCTCGCTGGGGGGTTCTCTGCCTCCCACTCGTCGGCGAGGTCCTCGACCGGTTCAAAGTCGGCGAGCAACTCCTCGGGCGGCGCCGGGTTCTCGGCGGCCAGGCGCGCGGCCAGGGCTTCGAGGGTGCCGGCGATGGCGTAGGTGGAGGACGCCAGAAGCTTGCGCAGGATCAGCGTCATCAGTTGCCGCTGTCCGGACGGCAGAGCGTTGAGCTTGTCGCGCTGGAGATAGGCCGACACTCGATCGTAGAGCGACTGCTCGTCAGGCGTCGGGGTGAAATCCTGCGTGATCGGGATGCGATTGGTGAAGCGGACGTACTCCTGCACCTGTCTCCGGAGCGTGCGCTGGCACAGAGGCCGCAGCCGCTCGCGCAACTCTTCGAGGTTGCGGTTCTGCTTGTAGTTCACCCGGAAGGAGGCGACGTCCCCGAAGACGTGTTCGTCGAGGAAACTGACCAGGCCGAACAGTTCGAGGAGGTCGTTCTGCAAGGGAGTGGCCGTCAGCAACAGGAGAGGCCGGCCACGGACCACCTCGCGGATGGCGCTGGCGATGCGGTTGGTGGGCTTGTAGACGTTTCGCAGCCGATGCGCCTCATCAATGACGACGAGGTCCCACGGCACCTGATGGACGGTGAGCTGCTGTCCGGCGACGAAGTGATAGGAAGCGATGACGACGCGGTCTGCTGGTTCCAGCGCCGACTGGCCCGCCTTGCGGGCGGCGTTGAGCTGGCGCGTGTCCACGACCTGCGAGCCGATGAAGAACTTGTCGGCCAACTCCTGCGCCCACTGCTTGCGGAGGATGGCGGGAGCGATGACGAGGACGCGGCGCTTGCGTTCGGCCCAGAGTTGACTGATGACCAGACCGGCCTCGATGGTCTTGCCCAGGCCGACTTCATCGGCCAGGAGCGCGCCGCGCGACAGGGGGGCGCGAAACGCGAACAGGGCGGCGTCAAGCTGGTGGGGATTGAGATCGACAGTCGCGTTGAACAGCGAAGTGCCAAGGCGGGCGATGTCGTCGGAGCCGCTGCGGCGGGTCAACTCATGCGCGAAGTAAGCAGCATGATAGGGGGTGATCCCGTGCGCCGCCTCAGGCATCATGAATACTCATCAGGTGAATGGCTGGGTCCTTCGGATTATCGTCCTCAAGCAGATTATCAAGATACGAGCCGCCGCATGATCCCTAAATTCGCGTCACGCAGTCCCTCTCTGCGCGCACTCCGGACGGAAATCCGCGGCAGGGTGTGTGTGGCGCACGCGCAATGCAACGAAACAAGTCCCATGTTAATGGCTGAACGCTGCGCCGCGAAGGACGAATTCCTATCGGACGCCATCTTCCGCAAGATGACCCAGGATCGGACACGCTCTCCCGAGAGATGCTGCGTCGCACTGATCCGCGTTCTCCGCGTCCCCTTCTTCTTTCGATGAACACGCCGGCATCGCGGCACATCACGGCGATCAGTAAATATCC
>JBBRIK010000364.1:0-6083 GCA_038221045.1 Gemmatales bacterium | reverse complement strand
CCTCCATCCCGAGGAGAGGAAGTCGCTTATGAACTTACGAAGTCTCCGCACCTGGCTGGCCTGTTGCTTGCTGCTGCTGACAGGCTGGATCACCTACCCTGCCGAGGAGCCTGCGGAGAAGCCTCCCGAGGTCGCGGTGATACGGCCGGTGGTCAAGGAACTGACCGATCACGAGGACTTCACCGGACGGACCGAGGCATCCACTCGGGTGGAGTTGCGCGCCCGCGCCACCGGCTACCTGGTCAAGGTGAACTTTCAGGACGGAGCGGACGTCAAGCAGGGCGATGTGCTCTTCGAGATCGACCCCCGCCCCTACCAGGCCCACCTCGACCAGGCCAGGACGCAGGTCACCCTTTCCCAGGCGCAGTTGAGTCTCGCCGAAAAAACCCTGGCCCGGTACGAGACCCTGAATAAGCGAACCCCCGGCAGCGTTAGCGAGCAGGATCTCGATCAAGCCAGGGGTGCGGCGGTTGAGGCGAAGGCCCGCGTCCAGGCCCAGGAGGCGAGCCTGGAAATCTGCAAGTTGAACCTCGGGTTTACCAGGATCATCGCTCCAATCAATGGGCGGATCGGCCGTCGGCTCGTCGATCCGGGCAACCTGGTAAAGGCCGACGAGACCATCCTGGCCGTCGTCGTCGTCGCCGATCCGATGTATGTTTATTTCGACATCGACGAACGGACGTTCCTGCGCATGCGCCGGTTGGCCGCCGCGGGGAAGCTCAAGGCCGAGAAGCTGCCGGTCGCCGTCGGCCTCGCCGACGAGGAGACGTTCCCTCATCAGAGCGTGGTGGACTTCACCGACAACATCGTGGATGCCAAGTCGGGCACGATCCGTATGCGCGCCGTTCTCCCCAACAAGGACGGGCGCTTGCTCCCTGGCCTATTCGTCCGGGGCCGGCTGGCGCTGGGCGAACCGTACAAGGCCCTGCTCGTCACCGCGCAGGCGGTGATGGTCGAGGAGGGGCAGAAGTTCGTCTTCGTGGTGAACGACAGGAACGTCATCGAAAAACGGGCTGTTGTCGTGGGTCGGGAGGATCAGGGCCGCAGGGTGGTGACAAAGGGGCTGACGCCAGAGGACCGCGTCGTCGCGCCGGGCCAGCCTCGATTTCGGCCGGGAACGGTTGTTCGACCCCGACTCGTACCCGATGTGGAGAAGCAGAAAAGCGGGCAAGGCACCTGGGGGGCTCGCCCCAGGGTCTCGGGCGGCTCCCTCGACTGGAGCGAAGCAAGAAGCTGTCCGACGTGTGGGTAAGCAGTGCGTCCACCCCGCGGCCGCAGCAGGTCGTTGAAGTCGATCGACAACAGGCGTCGAGGCTGGGGGTGACTGTTCAGGATGTCTTAAGCACTATCCAGGTGTTCGGTAGTGGGCAAAATGTGGGCGACGTCAGTGACTTCGGGCGCACCTGGCGCGTGCAGATCCAGGCCGAAGGCGGCTCTGGCGAGTGGTTGAAGGATTTCCGCAAACTCAAGGTGCGCAACCGAGACGGCCAGATGGTGCCGCTGGCCACCCTCGCCAGTGTGCGGGAGAGTACCGCTCCCCTGGCCCTGGACTTCCTGGACTGCTCGCCCATGCTGGGAATCACCGCGAACCTTGGCGCGGGTGTGACGTTCGAGGAAGTCCGCAAGTTCTGCGTGGCCCAGGCGGAAGAGGTTCGCAAGGAACTCCGTCTCTCGGCGGAATATCGGCTGACGTGGTTGCAAAACGTCGTCGGGACAAAATGACGTCGGACCCGAACGCCATGACGAGAAGGCGAGCGGGGTCAGTAATGACCCCGGTGGGGCTCACATACCAGGGTCAGTAATGACCCCGCTCGCCTGGCAAACGTCTTATCTTCATGGCGTTCGGGATTGCCCCGTTTTCGGGTCCGCCCAGGTTGCGGCCCGTTTGCGCTTCCCACTGTCACCGCTTCGGAGGCATCACAGTCTTGAGTCCCGACGAAAGGCTGCGAGATCAGAAGCAGAGTACGCCAGATCGAACCATTGCCCAAGCATGGCGAGATCGGTCACGGCGTGGAGGCTGTTTTCCTCCTCCAGATGCCCGGTCGGCGCCGCGGACAGCAGGGCGAGAGCGCCGTAATCACCGCGACGCCGGGCGTCCGGCTCCGCCGACGCCAGCGTCAACCATTGCTGAGGGTTGACCAGACTCGAAAAGCGACATCTCTTCTTCTTCGCGCACCGCGACCGATTCCGCACCCAGACCGGGGGTGTGGAGCAGACGCGATTAACGAATAAAGTTCCACGTTACTCAATGCACGCTGCGCCAGGTAGCGCGAATTCCTCCCGGCCTCCATATTCCTCCATCTGCCTTTTCGTGCAGGGGTCGTCAACTCTCTTCGCGATTCGATTCGATATCGTGAGGCGTAGCCCGCCGGAACTCGATGCCGGGTTCTCACGAATTAGCGAAGACAAAAGGGAAGGACAGCCAAACTGGCTTTGGCGGGGTCGGAGTGTTTGCGAAGGCGAGTTTCCCTCGGCGGCCGACGATACAGATGATTCTTCTCTTACAATTCGCTCCTCGCCGATTTGACCGGGGGCGGAATCGCGAACTACAATTCAGCCGTCAGCAGAATTCTCACCCAGGGAGCGAGGCTCATGAATCCGGTCGCGAACAGGCTCATCGCCGAGGGAACGACCGCAGCGGTTCTCGCGCTGGCTCAGCGGATTTTGACCGAAACTATCGCGTTCTCGCTCTCTTCCGTGCTGCACGACCTGATGGACGTCTTTCAAGCCGGCGGCGCGGGCCTGGCCGATACGGCTCCCGGAGGCCGGACGCTGCGCGAACGGCGGGAACCTGGCGAGCCGGCCCTCCCGTGGGCCGGCAAGCCGATCGAGTTGGCCAACGTCGCCGAGAGCCTCACGCCTCTCGTTCTCGGAGGCAAGGAACTGTGCTGCCTGTGTGCCTCCGCGGGAGCGGACCGTGTCCTGTGGATCGAGACATCCTCGGAGACTCCGTGGGGCCAGGAAGAGTCGGCAGCGCTGGACCTGGCCGCTCAGGTGCTGGGAAGGCGTCTGGGTCGAGAGGAATTCGGCCGCAACCGCGCCGGACAGCAGCGGATGGAAGATGCGGTCCTGGTCGCTCGCCGCCTCGCTCACGTCTATAGCAACGTCCTGCAAAGTATTTTTGGCTTCGTCGAGATGAGCCTGTCCCTGGCACCCGCCGGCTCGACGCTCAGGCGTTATCTCGACGTCGCCTATCGCGGCGCCCAGCAGGGCGTGAGCGTGACCGAACGGCTGCGGCTGCTGGGCTGCCAGGCGACGGCTTCGTCCCTCGGCGCCTCGCTGTTGCCGGCCCTCGCCAGACAGATCGGCCGGCGCAAGACTCCCGAACGTCCGATCGAGGAACTCGTCGATATGCCGGCCGATTTGCCTGCCATGAACCTCAGCACCGAACAGATCACGGCCATCTTCGATGCGTTGCTGGACAACGCTCACGAAGCCCTTGAGCGCGGGGGCCGAATCGTCATTGCCGCGCGTGTGGTTTCTCCCACGCCGGACGAGGTTCGCCAGACCTGGGGCCGAATGACTCCCGGAACGTTCGTCCGCCTAGAGGTAACCGACACCGGTCCGGGGCTGAGTCCCGAGACGCGACTGCGTCTGTTTCGGCAGCCCTTTTTCTCGACCAAACCAAGGCATCAGGGTCTCGGCTTGACGATCGTACAAAGTATCGTCAGCGGCCAGGGGGGCGGGGTGTCTCTGCTGGATCCTCCGTCCGGCGGGCTGACCGCTCGTGTTTACCTGCCTGTGTTCATTGCCTCCGTCGCTCCCGGCAAGGCCGCGGAAAGGAGAGTCTTATCGTGATCTCCCACGTTTCCCCCTCTCTTCGTCTCTCCCCACCGGACGCGCCTCTCGATCCGGTCGAGTCCTTGGAGGATACCCCGTCCGAGGTCGAGAGCGAGGGGCGCTACGCGGCCGGGGACATTCACATCCTGGTCCTCGACGACGACGAACTGATCGGCCACATGATCCGCGAGGCGCTGTCGGGGCGAGGCTTTCACGTCGATGCGGTCAGCGACACGCGCCTGGTTGAGGCGCAACTGAGCCGGCAGTGCTATCACCTGATCGTCCTCGATTACGTCTTGCCGGGCCTGGAGACGGAACAGGTGCTGGAGTGGATTCGCGATACCCAGGCCGAGGCCAGCATCATCGTCGTGACCGCCTATCCGTCGATGGACAGCGCCCTGAACTGTCTGCGGGCGCGGACGTTCGACTATCTGACGAAACCATTCCAGATCGCACAGTTACAGCAAACGGTGACGCGTTGCCTTGAGAGCAAGGGACTGTTGCGTCTGTCGCCGGCGGCGCTGCGGCAGGTGCTGGGGATCGCCATTCGCAAACGGCGCAAGGCGATGAACCTGACGCTCAAGGAGGTGGCGGATCGGTCGAAAGTCTCGCTGGGTTATCTGTCGCAAATCGAGCTGGGCAAGACCTCGGCGTCGATCGAGAAGCTCTACAAGATCAGCGTCGGCCTGGAGCTGCGGATGAGCGAACTGTTCCAGGCGGTGCAACTGTCCTGGTGAGGCGATGCCGTGGACGATCGCTTTACCTATTGCTACTGTGCTGGCCTGGGCAATAAGCGATCTTGCACTGGACTCTGGCATGTCCTCGTGGATGGAAGACGAACTTGAAGAACGCCGCCAGTGCGGTCTGTACCGCGCGAGACGCCGGATTCGATCCGCGCAGGGTCCGCACATTCGCATCGGCAGCCGCGACTATCTCAATTTCTCGTCGAACGATTACCTGAACCTCGCGGCCGATCCGCGCCTGGTTCGCGCGGCCAGATCTGCGGCCCGACGCTTCGGTTGCGGAGCAGGGGCGTCGCCTCTGGTATCGGGATACCTGTCACCCTTGCGAGCGCTCGAACGCGCCCTGGCCGAGTGGGAGCAGACGGAAGCATCTCTCGTCTTCAGCAGCGGCTTCGCGGCCAATCTCGCTCTCGTCAGCAGCCTGGCCGGTCGAGAGGATGCAATTTTCTCCGATGAACTGAACCATGCCAGCCTGATCGACGGCAGCCGGCTGTCGCGCGCGCGCGTCCTCGTCTATCGCCATCGCGATGCGAATCACCTCGACGATCTGCTGAAACGCGAGAAGGCCCGGCGCAGAATCATCGTCAGTGACAGCGTTTTCAGCATGGATGGGGACCTCGCTCCCCTGCCCGAACTGTACGATCTCGTCCGCCGACACGATGCCATCCTGCTGCTTGACGAGGCGCACGCGACCGGCCTCCTCGGAGCGAACGGACGCGGCGTCGCCGAGGTGATGCCGCCGCCGGCTGATCTCGATCCCGATTGCGTCATTCGTGTCGGCACGCTGAGCAAAGCGCTGGGAGCGCAGGGTGGTTTCGTCAGTGGCTCGCGCCGATTGATTGACTGGCTCGTCAACGTCGCCCGTCCTTACATTTTCTCGACCGCTCTGACACCCGCCAGCGCGGCCGCCGCTCGCTGTGCCGTCGCTGTGGTGCAGGCGGAACCGTGGCGACGACAACACGTCCTGGCCCTGTCGGCGCGGCTGGGCGGAGGCGTGCCGATCGTGCCTATCGTGGTCGGAACGGCCCAGAATGCTCTGCGGCTTTCGGCCCGGCTGCGGAGGCGGGGCCTGTTCGTGCCGGCGATTCGTCCCCCCTCGGTTCCCGAAGGAACGGCGCGGCTGCGGATTTCCCTGTCGGCGGGCCATAAGATGGAGGACGTCGAGCAACTGCTCCGCGTTTTCGAGGAGGGGTTGGCCGCTTGCGGCGTGGCGCTGTCTTTGCCACACTGAAAGCCGCCCGAAGGGAGTCCAACATGTCAGCCGATTCTGCCTTCACGATTACCTACTGGGGCGCCACCGGCACGATCAGCGCCCCCTTGCTTCCGGCCGAAGTGACCGCCAAGATCGCCGGCTGCGTCGAGGAGTTGATTGTTCGTGGCCAGCTCGCTCACTTGCAGCCGGGTCCCGAATTGCGTCAAGCCATCGAGCGCGAACTGGAGGCGCTGCCCTTCCACCTGCGTTCGACCTACGGCGGCAACACGACCTGCGTCGAAGTGCAGACGCCGGACGAGTTGCTCATCCTCGACTGCGGCAGCGGCTATCGCGAACTGGGCCGATCC
>JBBRIK010000363.1:0-6084 GCA_038221045.1 Gemmatales bacterium | reverse complement strand
CGCACTCGCCGGACGTCCCGCGAGACCCCATCCGCGCATGCACCCTTGCCCCCGACGGACGATTTCTTCTCCTGGCGAAGGACGCGGTTCGCTCGCCATTTCCTTCGCGCCGTGGTAGCATAACCATTCTCCCTCCCCTGGCGACTCACCCCGGAAGGACATTCATGAACCCCGCCGTTTTCGAGGACCTGCAACACACTCTGGACAGCGCTGGACCCTCGGCCGCCATCGATAAACTTTGCGACTCCCTTCGCGGCGACGATAACCTCGAGGGCCTCTTTTACGCTCGTCTGCTCGCCGCCCGCCAGAAGCTCGGCCTCGTTCCCGTCCCCACCGCGCCGATCACCGACATTCCCGACGACAAGCAGGACCAGTACGAGGAGTCGATCCGCGTCGCCTGCCGGGAAGTCGGACAACTCTGTCTCGAACGCCGTCAACTGCCCGCGGCTTTCGGCTACTACCGCATGATCGGCGACCTCGAACCCATCCGCAAAGTGATGGCCGACTACGCCCCCGCCGAGGACGAGGACATGGACGCCCTCATTCGCATCAGTCTCTACGAGGGTCTGCTGCCGCGCAAGGGTTTCGACTGGGTGCTGGATCGCTTCGGCATCTGCAACTCGATCACGACGCTCGGCGGCCAGTTGCCGCTGTCGCCCGAGGATCGCCGTTACTGCGTCGGCCGGGTAATCCGCCAGCTCTATGACGACCTGTGCGAGCGTGTCGGCGCCGACGTCGAACGGCAGGAAGGCACGCCGCTGACCTCGACCCGGCCCCATCCCAAGGGGACGCTGCGCAAGTTGATCGCAAATCGTCCCGCGTTGTTCGGGGAGGATGCCTACCATATCGACCTGTCGCATCTCAGCTCGACGGTGCAGATGAGCCTCGACCTGGAAGCCGGCGAAGACCTGGAGTTGGCCCGCGAGTTGTGCGCCTATGGGGAGTGTCTGGCGGATTCCTTCAAGACGCAGCGCGAGCCACCGTTCGACGAGCCCTACAAGGATCACGACGCTTATCTTGGCATCCTGATGGGGGAGAACGTCGAGCAGGGATTGCAGCACTTCCGGGCCAAGGCCGACGCCGGGACCGATCAGGTCGGCACCGGCCCGGCGGAAGTGCTGGTGCGTCTGCTTCAGAAACTGGGCCGGCCCGGCGAGGCGTTGCAAGTGGCTCGCAAGCATCTGGTGCAGGCCGACAACACCTGGCTGACCTATCTCGCGGACCTCTGCCGTCAGGCGAACGATTATCGCCTGTTGGCCGAGGTAGCCCGCGAACAGGGCAACGCAGTCCAGTTCATGGCGGGCCTGCTGGCAAGCCGAAAGAGCTGACTTCCTTGCATCGTTCTCGGTTTCGAGGGTTAGCCGCGACGCGGAGTCTTCGGAGCGGAGCGTGTGGCGCGACATCGCAGCACGCGCTCCGCTCGAAGACTCGCGTCGCGGCTAACCATCGAAACCGACGATGGGATCGATGGTTGCCGCCGCGATGGGATGATAACCCGGCCTTGCCTTGCGATAGATCGCCAGCGCTCGCTGCTTGCCCTCCGGCGTCTTGACCAGTTCCTCGTAAAGTGGTCTCAGAAACTTTCGTCTCCCCTGCGACGTCAGGAACGTCTCCAGCCGGGGATACGCTTCCGCATAACCCGTCTTCACGCTCAGCAGCAGCCACGAGAACAGCACTTCCGAGTTGCCCGAGCGGCTCAGGCGAAACTCATCGTCCAGTTCCTTCATGCGCTTCCGCTCGAGCTTCTCCGTCATCTCGGCGAGGAAGTGCAGCCATTCCTGGGTGGACCACGCCTCCGTCTTCAGGGCCTTCGTCATCGTCTTACCGTCGAGCCAGGCCTTCGCCTGCTCCTCGACACGCGTCAGCGCCTCGGCCGTCAGCTTCGGGGCAATGCCGGGGATGCCCGGTTTGTAGACCCATTCCTCGACCGCCAGCTTCTTCGCCAGCTCCTTGTCGTCCTTGATGAGGTGCTTTCCGAGATAGGCGACGAAATCAGCGGTGCGGATGCTCTGGAAGGCGAAGTGATCGAAGTAGCCCTTGAGGAATGCGTCGAAGCGTTCGCGGCCCACGACCTGTTCGCAGTGCTTCAGGAACAGCGCCCCCTTCTCGTAGGGAACGTCGGTCAGGCCGTCTTCGGGATCGCGGTCCTTGAGGTCAATGTGCAGGACCTGATCCTGTGGCTTCAGGTCGGCCAATTCGCGTTCGAGGCTGCGCCGGCCAAGGACGTTCTCCATGTCGGCTCGCTTCTTGCCGTAAACCTTCTCGACGATGCGCCGCTCCAGATAGACGGTGAAGCCCTCGTTGAGCCAGAAGTCGCGCCAGGTGGCATTGCTGACGAGGTTGCCGGACCACGAGTGAGCCAACTCATGAGCGATCAGCGAGACGAGACTGCGGTCGCCCGCCAGCACGGTCGGCGAGGCGAAGGTGAGGCGCGGGTTCTCCATGCCGCCGAAGGGGAAACTCGGCGGCAGCACGAGGACGTCGTAGCGATCCCAGCGATACGGCCCGTACAGTTCCTCGACGGCCTTGACCATTTTCTCCATGTCGGCGAACTCATGGGCCGCCTTCTCGACGACGCCCGGTTCGGCATAGACGCCCGTCCTCGGGCCGACGGCGCGGAAAGCGAGGTCGCCAGCCGCGAGGGCGATCAGATACGGCGGGATTGCCTGCTTCATCGCAAACTCATAATTGCCTTCCGGATCGACTTTCGGCGTGTTGCCGGCGCTCATGACGGCGAGCAGCCCCTTCGGCGTGCGGACGCGCGCGGTGTAGGTGACGCGAATGCCGGGCGAGTCTTGTAGCGGAATCCAACTGCGAGCGTGAATCGCCTGCGATTGCGTGTAGAGGAAGGGGTGTTTCTTCGACGCGGTCTGTTCGCGGCCGAGCCATTGGAGTCCCGACGCCCGCGCTCCGGTGCGGTAGTCGATACGGACGCGTTGCGCCTTCACGGGCAACTCGATAGTCAGGGGCGCGCCGAGAATGGGATCGCTCTTGTCAATACGGAACTTTGTCGGTTTGAAGTCGCGGCCGTTGTCGGAGGTCGTGACGGCGTCGATGCGCAGGTCGCGGCTATCGAGGATTAGCGGTTGAGTCACGTCGGTGGAAGTGCGTTCGACGTGGAGAGTGGCGCTGCCGTCGATGCGTTGTTTCTCGAAGTCGATCTTGAGAGACAGATCGACGTGGCGAACGCGGACGTGTTCGGGGTTGGCGTGAGAGTGAAGGTCGCGCTCGGCTGGGAAAATGGAGGCAACCAATGTCAGAACTAGCAATACGGAGGCAGTGTTGTACATGGGCAATAGTCGCTTCGGAGCGCGCTCCGTTTTCGTTCGAGGGGTCGATTGGGGAATGTAAAGGCACGCTATTACGGTACCGTCGGGACTGAGGCAATGGCAAGTGGGTACTCAAGCACTTGGGTCTTGCCTCAACGACTGCCGAATCCGATCGCGGACTTCGCTCCACGGTCTTGTGACGGAGGTGCCATCGTCGAGTTTTTGCAACCTGTTCCTCAGTTCCGCTTTCCAGGCCTCCTCATAGCCAGGATCGGGAGGGCCAGCATCCAGACTGAGTAGGAGATGCTCGGCCAACTCCTCTCGCTCTTCCACGGATAGTTGCAGGACCATCGGCAAAACGTCAGACAAACTCATGAGACACCTCCTCTGCTCATCCTAGCGTCCATATTCTGCCCACACAAGCACGACCCGATCGCTCTCGCCCGCTGAGCCGCTGATGGTTCCCTCGATGGTTGACAAGCCGCTTCTGTCGGACCGCCTGCCACTGTTAATCAACGGCATCGCTGGGGTTCCGGGCTACAACGCTTTTCACTCTCTGCGTCAGCGCTATCCCGGTCAGGTCATCGGGCTTCGGCCCACGGGAACGTGGAAGCTCACCGGAGAAGACATCGTCGGCATCGACACCGAGGATCGCGCCTCTCTGAGTCTCCTTTTCCAGAAACATCGGTTTCGCTCCGTCCTGCACAGTACTGGCTCCTGCGCCCTGAAGTCGTGCGAACTCGATCCGGCGATGGCGCGACTCGTCAACGTCGAGAGCGTTGCTGTCACCAGTGATCTCGCGCGCGAATACAGCTGCCGGTTCGTCGTGCTGTCGAGCGATCTGGTCTTTTCCGGCACACTCGGCCGGCCCTATCTCGAAGACGACGCCGTCGATCCCGTCACCGTCTACGGCAAAACCATGGTCGAGGCGGAAACGCTGGTCCTGTCGCGCATCCCCTCGACGGCGGTGTTGCGCATTGCCCTGCCGATGGGTCCGAGCTTCAATCGTCATGCCGGGGCCATCGACTGGATCGACTCGCGTTTCCGCAACGGGCGGCCTGCGACGCTCTACTTCGACGAGGTCCGTTCCTGCACCTACGTCGATGATCTCAGCCGGGTTTTCGAGTGGTTTTTGGCGAACGACGCCGCAGGAGTGTTTCACCTCGGCGGTCCGCGCCCGGTGACGCTCTATCAGATCGGACAGATCGTCAATCGGGTGGGCGGCTATCCTGCCGACCTGCTCAAGGGCTGTCCGCGCAAGGATGCCGGGCCGATGCCTCCGCGCGCCGGCGACGTGACGATGAATAGCGACAAGCTGGTGCGAACGATGGGTGCGCATCCCTTTCAGCCCTGGCCGCTGGGAGACGAACTCCTCCCGGATGATCGCGACTGGCATCGACGCCGGGAAGCGGACGAGGAGGGGTCGTTTCAGCACATCGTGGAGCGGCTGTATCGTTCTAGAGCGAAGTAGGAGACTTGGAACGCGCGGCTTGAAACGACACTGAGCGGTAGCTCGGACTGTCGATCGACCTGGTCGTTTTCTTAGGCAGTTTCACGGAAATGGCTGGTCCCCCGTGGGACAAGCGTCCTCGCTTGTCCGTTATTGCGAAGGGGACAAGCGAGGACGCTTGTCCTACGGGGGATCAGCGAACTCTTTCCCTCTACCTTGGTCGGGAGCAGGGCTTCCTTCGCGTCCGGACCCGGGCCGCGCGCGGGAATCTGGTTGTTTCGTCGTTCCAGCAAGGCCACACTGGTGGAGGCAGGTGGGAAGGGATCACTCCGGCTACAGCCCTCCAAGGGGACATCATGTCCGATCTTGTACCTCAGACCCTGGATGACTCGGCCCGTGGCACGAATCCAGCCATTCCGGAAACGGTCGTGCCTCCCGCTCCATTGGGCGAGACACTGGGCTTTCCCGACCTGCCAGCCTTCCCAGACGCCGGTCCGGCTTCTCCGCTCAACGCCAAGGGCTTGCCCAATGCGCCGCGCTGGCCTATTCCTCTCCATCTGCGTCACGTTCTCCTCTGGCTGCGCTTGTTGGATCGCCGGGGCTGGGAGAGACTTGGGCAAAATGGAGTCCAAAGAGGAAATTCACCCTGTTCTTGGAAAACCTGTCGCAAGTGGGGTTGCAGCAGAGAAAAAGTACGAGGAATTTCGCACGCGGAGAGTGATCGCTCAGGATCAGAGCGGTTCCGAGGGCTACATTATGGCCTGGGCGGTGACATGCGGTGCGATCGACCTGGTCTGCGTGCCTTACCAGATTTGCCTCCTGAGCAAGAGGACGCTTCTTGGCCAGACCATTCGTGTGACATACGATCAGGACGGCAGCATCGGCGAGGTTGAGCGGGACGGTGAATCGGTTCTCGGGGTGTACCGGCATCTCCGTCGCATAACAAAACAACAGGCGGAAGAGGCCCAATCCGCAACACCCACCGTTGTTCCTTCTCCGGGATCTTCCATGCCTTTAAACCCGAAAAGTGTCTGAAACTTTTCTCTGTCTCCGTTTCTCTACGTAGAACCTTTTCTCTGCCTCATCACTTTACTTGGTGAAACTTGGTGTCACCTTCGGATTGCTCGAGCTTGGCGGTGGTTCTCGATGTCAAACACCTTTGTCTGGCCGGTGTGTGACCCATTGTCCGCGTCTCCGTTTGCTGGTCAGGTAATAGAATAACCAGACGAGTAGTGAATTCTGTCACGAGACGGAATGACCGGATATGGCTCGGCTATTCCGCAGCATGAAGGAATGCGGCACTGACTCGCCCCAACTGGAGCCGAGCGCGAGGGGACTTGGTGTGCGTCCTGCGATTGACGTTCC
>JBBRIK010000362.1:0-6090 GCA_038221045.1 Gemmatales bacterium | reverse complement strand
CGACGGCGGCACCGGCAACTTCGGCGGCTTCCGCTCCTCCTGCACGAACAACCTCATCGTCGCCGGTGGCGTCCTGGTCGCGCCGGACTACACGCGGAGTTGCACTTGCAGCTATCAGAATCAGACGTCGCTGGCGCTGGTCCACATGCCGGAGGCGGAGATGTGGACCTTCCAGGGATCGCGGACCGTGGCCGGCCCGATCAAGCGGGTAGGCATCAACCTCGGCGCTCCGGGCGACCGCAAGGCGGCGGACGGCACCCTCTGGCTGGACTATCCTCAGACCGGCGGTCCTTCTCCCGCTGTCGCCGTCCATCACACACCCAGCGACGTGAAGTGGTTCCGCCATCATGAATCGAGCGTCCAGGGCGAGGGCCTGCCGTGGGTGGCCTCCTCGGGTGCCAAGGGCTTGAAGTCACTGACGATCACTCTCGATCGAAACACTTCTCGCGCTCACGCCTATACCGTGCGTCTGCACTTCGTTGAGCCTGATTCCGTGCAGCCCGGCCAGCGCGTCTTCGACGTGGCTCTGCAAGGGAAGCGCGTCCTGGAGGGACTCGACATTGTGCGTGAGGCCGGCGGGACGAACCGATCGCTGGTGAAAGGATTTCGAGGCGTCCGCGTGTCAGGCGATTTGACTGTGACACTCACGCCGAGCGAGGGGACGGCGATTCGCGAGCCGATCCTGTGCGGTGTCGAGATCGTGGTGGAGGATTGAGGCCGCTTGCGGCTTAGCGGGCAGCCCGCTAAGCCGCAAGCGGCAAGAAGTTGTTCCCCCGGCGGTGAGGATCACGCCCAGAATTTGGCACGGCCCTTGCCGGCGATCACCTCCAGCACCTGATCGGCTTCACCCCACAAACGCATCACGACACTATCATCCGCGAGGTCGCCCTCCAGTTCGCGGAGCAGTTCGCCAAAACGATCCATTCCTGGCAGCGACTGCCCGACCGCGCTCAGGTCCTCACTCAACTGGCGCAGGCGAGGCGTCAGATCGGTCAGGATGCGCCGGCGCGTATCGACGTCAGCGGCAGCGTTCTGCCGCAGGAGAGCGAGCAGTTCCTTTGCCGTCTGTTTCAGGAAGCGGGCCGAAGGCTTCTTCGCCTTGTCGGCCCGGTCCTTTTTCGCCTCGGAACGACGCTCCTCCTCCAAGGGATCGAAGTCCGTCGTGGTGTTCTCCTCATCGTCGAAGCCCATGAATTCGGAATCGACGGATTCACCATCCGTATCGCCGAGGGAGTCTTGGGATTCCGGAGCGGACCGCAACAAACCGTCGAACGCCGACTCTGCCTGCTTCGCCAGCATCCTCTTCTGCACGGCACCAGACCGCATCACCGAAGCCGCACCCGCGGGAGCCGGCGCGGCCAGACAGGCGAACGCCATGGGTGCCGCGTTCTGATTCTCCCATCCCGCCGGCATCTCGACCGCCTGCACGATCTGCTGTCCCTCGCCGCCCGCGTTCACCACCGCCGAACGATCGACCGCCACGAACGCCGTGAAGCGACTCAGCACGCCGAACCGCAGCGACGTCGCCACGATTCGCTTCTCCAGTTCCTCCGTTCGCTCAATGGCGTAACGATCCTCCAGCTTCCGCACTTGCCCGCGCGCCCAGACTGCGCCCAGGGCAGGACTGTAGCTCGCTGTCGCCGCCAGGGTCGTCTGCCACGGCTGCCCCGTCGCTTCTCTGGCCCCGAGAACAATCGCCCCTTCAGGCTGTCCGCTGTAGCGTCCCAGTACCTGCACCGGCGCTCCGGCGAAGACGTCCGGCAGGCGGCCCGGCACCAGCGATTCGGGATCGAATCGCAGTCCCGCCGGCTCCAGCCGCAACTTCGTCAGCACCGGCTGGCCGACACGCCGATGGACCTGCTCCATCACTTCGTCGAGACGATCCTCCGACTCGACCAGTTCGCACGCCCCGCCGCCCATCTCTGCCAGCCGGCGCAGAAAGGCTGCATTCACGGCCTGATCGATGCCCAGACAGAAGACGCGCATGCCGCGCAGCCGAGGGCCGAGATCGTGCAGGATCTGATCCTCGTTGCCGACCTGGCCATCGGTAATCAGCACCAGCACGCGATCGCGTCCCGGCCCTCCCGACGCCAGCAGATCGACGCCCATCGTCAACGGCTGCATCATCTCGGTGCCGTTGCGCGCCTCCACTTTCGCCAGGAATTCAATGGCCCGGAAACGCTGGCGGTCAGTTGCGTCCACGAGGCCGGCGAAGCTCGGCGGCGTGTCCACGACGTCGTCGAAGGCGAGGACGGTGAAGCGGTCATGATCGAGCAGCGTATCGACCATGCGTCCGAGGGCGCGGCGGGCCGCGATCATCTTCCAGCCGCCCATGCTGCCGGAGCGGTCGAGGACGAAGACGACGTCGCGCGGCTGCGGCGCGGCCTGTCCGACCGGCGGCACGACCGTGAGAAGGAACGTCCCTTCACGCGCTCCCGGCCCATCGGGTTGCAGGCCGAGCGCGGCTTGCAGTTTCGTCGCGTCGAGCCGCAGACGAAGGATGAAATCGCGGTCGAGCCGGGCACCGGGTTGCAGCGTGATGCGCCGCACTCGTCCCGTCGTCTGTTCCTCGACGGCGTGCAGACTCGAGCGAATGCTCACCAGGGACAGGGCGGACGGCATCACATCGACGCTCATCGACAGTCGCACGGGATTGGGGAAGCCGGGCAAGAGAACGGGTGGCGAGATGCGCGAAGCGTCAGGCACGGCGTCGGTATCGGGCGCGATGCCCTGGCCCGCGTTGTCTCCGGGCAGGGGAGAGCCGGGAATATAGCGCGGGGCGACGACGAGCGGAAAGCGGAAGGTCGCTTCGCCGTCGCTGTAGGGCAGCGGGCCTGCGAGCGTCAGCCGGATGGTCGCCTCTTCGCCGGGCAGGAGGTTGCCGACACGAAGCGTGAAGACTCCGGGCCGCTCCTCCTCGGTGATGGCAGCGCGCTGGCCCTTCTCGATGGCTTCGCTGTACTCGCGCCGGGCCTGGCCGCGTTCCTTGAGCAGTCCCTCGACGACTCGGCCATTGACCTCCATGCGGAAGTGCGTGACGGCGGCGCGGTCGGGCAGCGGAAAGATGTAGGTGGCCTCCAGCGGTTCGCTGAAGGTGTTGACATACGTTTGCGAGAGGCTGATCTGACAGAGCAGGCCGTCGATTCGGCCACGAACGTCCATCGCCTTGAGCGGCAGTCGTCCGCGCCCGGTTTCGAGCGCGCCGCAGCCCGCTTCTTCGCCAGCCGGACACGATTGGCTCACTTCGTCGTCGGTCAAGCGTTCGAGTACTATCGTCATAGGTTGTCCTCCTTTTCCGCATCCCGTCAGGCATCGCCTGACCTACTCGATCAGCCCACGCATCCGCAACAGTTCCAGCAGAGGCGCCGCGGCCAACCGCAGCGCCTCGCGATCCTCGTCCGTCATGTCGCGCAACGTCTCCAGCATTAGCACCACGCCCGGACTTACGCGGAGTCCCTGTAGCAGCGACTTCTTCTCGGCAGGCTGCGCTTCGGTCGCCGCTGGCGGCGAGCGCCAGAATGCCTCTCGGTCGCTCGCTCGCTGCTGTCGTTTCGAGTCCGGCTCCTCCGGCATTTCGGCGAGGCGGCGCAGTTCTTCCTCGCTTAAACCGATCAGCGCTTGCTGGATTTGCACCAGCGTCTGCCCCTTCGCCTGAAGCCGTTTGATCGCGACGAGCTGCCAGAGATGTTTCCTGCCGTAATAAGCGGTCCGTCCGCGCATCTCCGCAGGGCGATCGAGCAGGCCGAGGGTCGTGTAGTAGCGAAGCGTACGGCGATCCGGCACTTCGCGCACTCGGCCATCGAGCGGAGCAGCCGCGTCCCGAGCAAGCGCCTGCGCCGCTTGCTCGCACAGTTCATCGAGAGTCCAGCGAGATTCGTTGGCGCTCATGATAACAGTATATTACTGTCATATGACAGTGTCAAGTGATTCGTGAAAAGCTACTTCAAGAATTCACGAGGGGCTTCTTCTGGCTGAGGCGCCCGGGGCGTCGGTGTGCTTCCGGGTGGTTGCTCCCTCCGCTGGCAATGGCTACAATTCACAATCTTCAAACCCATGTGCTGTAAATGATGTTGCCCAGATAACTCATGATCGACGCCGGTTAGAATGGACCAGAACATCCGCTTCCGCAATTCATTGAAGGGAGAGTTTGATGGGAGGAACGTGGACTTCGGACAGGTTACCGCAGTTTGAGCCGGCACTTCGGCGGCTTACCGGGCAGCACCGCGATTTGGAAGGCGAACCGCTCCACCTCGCCCTCGCCTACCTGCCCCGTCGCGAGGGGGAAGACGTCCACGACGGCATTTACCTGTTTGAGGTAATCGGCGGCCTGGCCGATCGCGTTAGCGTGAGCGGGGAATTGTTTGAAACCACTTTTGAGGTTGTGTCAGGACTGCCAACGGGCTTTGGCCAGCCCCTGCACCTGATCCTGACAACCGCGCGTGAACTTGAAGTGGCATTGGAAACGGGGGAACTGCTGGCTCGTGAGCTTGCCGACGCCGTGTGCCGTGGGGACTACAAAGTACTGCACGCCGACGCGGTCGGGCGCAGAGTCGTCAAGCGCCTTTCTCCACCGGTTTCCGCACGCAAAAGAGTTACTCGTGAATGAATCCCTTGCCTGGTTGTCCCAGGCGCTTTCCGACCGGGAGGCCGCCGAACGCGAATACACGGCATCGGTCCGATCTCGCAAGGGAGTTTGGTCTCACGCGGTTGCCAAGCATCAACAGACCGTCGAGAAGGCGATCAAGGCGATCGTGGCCGCCCTCCGCGAAGCTGGCTTCTGGCACGGCCCTCCCATTGGGTTCGTCCATGAGGTCGAGCGCCACATGCCGTTTCTGGTTCGATTGCCCCGTACGGAAAACCGAAGGTCCGTTCAGTTCCACTTGCTCCGCCTCTTTGACTCCAGGACGCGCTTGGCCATCCGCTCCCTGATGGGTCTGGTCCCTCACGCACCCCCTCCGGGCGAACCCTTGCCAAGAAACACGGAATACCCATTTCATGACGAGGAAGGCGAGTGGACCTACCCGGCATCCCCCACCGTATTCTCGCAGGAAGAAGTGGAGGAGTATCGCACCTTGTCGTACCGTCTCCTCACTTCCGCTCGCTGGGTCATATCGAGTCTTCGCCGTCGGCCTCAGTAACCCACTCGCTCCGCACAAGAACCGGCACACTTACGCCGTGCCGCTCGCCTGGGGTCCGCCATGCTTCTGAAGGCGTTTGTAACCTATTCGTTCAACGCACGGGGAACTCACTCTTTCTTGAACTCCGCGTCATCGACCTTTTCGAGGAATTTCGCTTCCTCGATGCTCAACTCCAGATACTTCTTGCCGTCGCGATTGACGATGACCTTCTGCGGAACGGCCATGCCGTCTACGGTCTTGTACTCGCTGATGATTCGCTCCTCGGTCACTTCCTGCCCCGTCATCAGATCCAGAGTCCGCGCCTCGACCTTGACCAGGAGGCCGCTTTTCTTGTCGAAGTAGAGATTCACGTCCTTCATTCCCTTGGCGGAGACACGAAGGCCGATGGCAGGCTTGTCCAGCACCTTCGACTCGCCGACCAGCGATAGCTCGAATTTCTTGTCGCGCAGCGGCACCAGCCTGGCAATCTGGAGCCGTTGTATTCCCTCTTTGATCGACTCCTTCAGTTCGTCCTTGAGTGGCACGTCCTTGCCGTTGACTTCGATACTTGCCTTGTCGCCATTAATGAGCATTACGGTCTTGACCTTCTTGCCCATGACCTCGAACTCACTCACCTCTTTGACCTTGTCCGGCAGCATGTAAGCCGACTCCTGGCTGAACTCGATTTCGCCAGCGGGTGTATCCGCCTTCCCCTTGGCCTTCATCGTGCCGCCCTTGAATTTCGTCAGCTTCTCCTCGCCGCCGTGAGCCTTGATCGCCTTTTCGACGATGGCCTTCTCGTCGTCACCGGCTCGAACGGACCCGGCGACGAGAAACACCACAGCGGACAACAGCACGGACAGAGTGCGCATGATCGTCTCCTGATCGGGAGGTGCGAGTGAGTGATTCGTATTGTGTCAAGATATGCATTCTTGCGGTTAGCCGCGACGCGGAGTCTTCGGAGCGGAGCGTG
>JBBRIK010000361.1:0-6091 GCA_038221045.1 Gemmatales bacterium | reverse complement strand
CGTCTCACCCGCAGCCGCCGCTTTCTGGAAGAGGAGTTTCGCCAGCGCGGTATCGCCCGCGTTCAGCGCCACGTCGCCAGCCGCTTGCAAGTAGCGCCGCTGACCATCGGGATGCGCCTCTTGCGGGATGACCTTCAACGTCTGCTCCAGGTCGCCGATCAGGCCCGTCAGTTCCTTGCCCTTGAGAGCGCCGTCCATCAGTTGGCGCAGACTCTTCATGCTGACGCTCGCCTGCTCGCTGGCCTGTTTCCGGCGCAGCACATTCCACCACACCTGGGCTGTCTCTTCCCGCCCGTTGAACAGCTTCTTGAGTAGCCGTGTCTGGCTGAAGGTGTTCTGCGTGGCCAGCAGGGCGCGGGCGCAGTGATCGAACGCCTCTTCCTTCAGGCCCATGCGGACCTCGGCGTCAATGAGGTTGTCGTACCAGGTGAACTCATTGGGCGGCTTGACCTTCTCGCCCAAAGCGGCGAACAGTTTCCGCCCCTCGTCCCTCTTGCCGAGGAAGTAAAGCGTGCGGGCGCGCAGAATGTCGTAGGTCTCGGGCGGAAGTCCGTCGCCCTTCTTTCGGGCGTCGGCAGCGGCCTTTTCGGCCAGTTCCAGGGCTTCGACATACTTCATTTGCGCGATGAGGATTTCGATCTTCGTCTCGGCCGTCCAGCCCGCGCCGAGCAGGAAGAGTCCATCGTCGGGCCGGCCATTGAGCATCAGCGCCTTGGCCGCATTCCAGAGGTCGGGGTTGTCCTTCTCCAACTCGCCGGCGTGGCGTTTGATCGCCTCCACGGCCTCTTCAAAGCCCTTTGCATTGCCGGCCAGCCGCTGATAGGCGGCCCGATAACTGAGACGCTCAATTTCCTGGCGGCCCTCCATCGCGTGTTCCTTCCCGGCCAGCTCCTTCCACTGTCCGCGTTCTTCGAGCAGGCCCAGGAGCAACTCGGGACGGCGGGCCTTCTCGGCGGACTCCTTCGCGGCGGCGACGTCGCCCTTCGCCCGATAGAGGTAGAACAGCACCTCGTGGGCTTTCTCCTTTTCCTTGTCGTTGGCCGCGCTTTTCTTGAACTGCGCGATCTTCGCGTCGAGCGATCCTTGCAGCAGATGGAAGGCGACATAGTTGGGCAGTTTAGCCGTGTGATCGCTGTTGAGAGTCAACTCGAGTAGCGCTTCGAGTGTGCCGTGGTTACGCTCGGCGGCCATCACGGGAATGGCCCGGCCCGCCTCACGCGAGATGAACTGGTACACCTCACGGCGGACGTCCTCGCTCTCCTCGGCGGCCAACACCTTGAACAGGGCGGCACAACCGGCGCCTCCCTGATCGAAGAGCTTCTGCACGATGGGCAGTTTCCCCGGTTGATCCGAGGATTGATATTTCTTGATCAATTCGACGACGGCCTTCGGCGTCGTCGGATAGATGCCCCATTTGAACCGGGAGAGGATTTCCTGCGAACGGCGCGTGACTTCGAGGTCGTCGCTCTTGAGGGCGGCGCGGAGGGCGTCCTCGGCGGCAGCGCCGGCCTCGAAGAGGCTCTTCTGCGCCTTGTCGCGTTTGTTGAACTGGCGCGCTCCGAGTTCCTTGATCCAGGCGGCGATTTGCTTCTGATCGGGAGGAGGTGTTTGAGCGGTGAGAGGACCGGCGAGGATCAACACTACGAGACCGCGCAGCCAGAACGAGGACACGGCACGCCTCCTTGGTCAGAATGGGCAATCGATATTGTAGGGAAGGAGGGCAAGCGATAATACCTTCTTGCCGCTTGCGGCTTGGCGGTCGGCCCGCTAAGCCGCAAGCGGCAAGAACGCAGAGTACATCGGCTATTTCTTCTCCGGCACCGGCGCGGGAACGGCGAGGGTGCTTCTCTCTCGCGCCAGGTAGGGATCGACCAACTGCGTCTTGACGACGAATCCTCCACCGCCCGCCGCGGCGAACATCAGCAGCAAGACGATCTTGCCCGCGACGCCATACATGTTCAGCAGACTCAGAATGATGTGCAGCATCAATCCCATCGCGACGACGCCGCCGGTCACGACGACGAAGTGAGCGTACATCGGATCGAGTCGCCCCAGCCACCAGCAACTAATATCGACGATCTGCACGGTCAGCGGCAGCGGACACAGGATCAGCCGCAGCCAGCCGGGATAGCTGCTGAACGCCAGGATCAGGCCGGTCAGACCGTAGAGCATCGCGAAGCCGAGCAGATGGACGTGCGTCGTCTGGGCCAACTTCATCAGCGACATACCATTGCTGCCACCCGCCCCCATGTCATGGACCCAGTCCACGACCTCTTGCCAACTCTCCAGGTGAATTTTTCCCTGCGGACCGCCTTTGCCCTCGGCGTGACAACGCGCGCACTTGTCGTCGATGATTTTTTTGACATGAGAGTGATATTTCCCATTCTCGTCGAACTCAAAAAACTCGTTCTCCAGAGGCTTTGGAACTGTCACGAAATAGCTTGAACATGCTGCCGCGGCGATTGGCTGGTTTTGCAGCAAGATCGTAACATGAGCGTTCACGGTATTGCCTGGCAGATCCCTAACCACAGCTTTGGGGAAATCGTCCGGCAGGATCTGATCGGCATAGGTTTTCTCTGTCGCCCCTTCCTTGAGCCAGTGCAGGATGGCGTCGATCTCCGCTTCGCGTTCCTTGCGTAATTCCCTCTCAGCCTGATCCGTATTGATCTTGAAATCCCTGGACCTTCTACCGATTGCTGGCGACCAGCCTGCGGAGCGCTTGAAGAAGGCAGCGCGCATGCTGCCGCTGCCGTTGAAGGGCCGATGTTCGTCGGCGCGGATAAGGCGTTCAAACGTGCCCACCCCAGGCATCCCATGAAAGTTGTGCGCCGCATCTTCCATGTCGGGCAGCAGGTTGCCGGGCTTGGCCTGGGCGAAGTGCAATTGCACAAGGGCCGAAGTGTAGCCGATGCCGACGGAGATCAAGAAGAGGGAGATCGTCAGGCGGGCCGCCAGCGGCAGTTCACGCAGGGTGACGCGCTGGGGAGTCTCGGAAGTGCTGCTCATGAGTGGAAAGACCTCAGGAGGGACCGGGGCGATTGCTCAGGCGTGGATGGCTTGCGCGACTGCTTCGAGGACGCGACGCCGCGCCTCGTCCAGGGTGGTTTCCAGGATGGCGCCGGAGGCGAGCCGATGCCCGCCGCCGCCGAACGATTCCGCAACCTTGCCGACGTCGGTCTTCGAGCGCGAGCGGAAACTGACCTTCACCCCGCCGTGCGGCTGCTCCATGAAGAAGAGACCCACTTCGGTGCCGATCACGCTGCGAATGTGATTGATCAGGTCTTCCGTGTCCTGAGGCGTCGCTCCCGTCGCCTCGTAGTCCTCACGGCGCAACTCGGCATAAGCGACCAGGCCGTCCGGCGTCACCTGGATGCGACCGAGGACGACGCCGGTGAGCTTCTGGCGCGCGAGCGTGTTCTGCTCGAAGAGCAGGTCGTAGAGGATGGTCGGCTTCGCCCCGTGGCGGACGAGGTCGGCAGCGAGGGTGAAGGTGGCTGGAGTCGTGTTGTTGTGACGGAACCAGCCGGTGTCCATCGCAAGAGCGACGAACATGCTCGACGCCGCCGAGGGAGAAGGTGTGACGCCGAGAGCGCTGAGGGCTTCATAGGTGAGCCGGCCCGTCGCTTCGGCGCTGGTATCGACCAGGCGCGTCGCGCCGAGATCGTCCTGGGTCGGATGATGATCGATGACGACCTTGGGAGCGTGCAGGCCGCGCAGGAAGACGCCGACGTCGCCGAGTTGGTTCCAGGTGCCGGTGTCCATGACGATGGCGGCGTCGATCCGGGGCAGGGACGCGGGATCGAAGCGCTTGACGAGGCGTTGCGGATCGAGGAAGTCGTAGCGCGAGGGGATGACGCTGCCAACCATCAGGTCGGCATGCTTGCCGAGAGAGGTGAGGCCCTCGGTCAGGGCGAGCATGGAGCCGAGACCGTCGCCGTCGGGACGAACGTGCGTCGTCAGCAGGAAGCGCTGATGCTTATGGATGAAGTCAACGAACGGAGACCAGTCGAGCATGGAGCTTATTCCGCGGTGGGGGTCGTCACTGAGTCATTATACTCGCGCCAGGGGCTTACGCCACCTGGCTATTGACGGACGCCCCTTCAGGGCTGAAGTGAAACGCGTCGCTTCGCGCCCTTCATCAGCGGTCCCAGCTCCAGGGTCCGCAGCGGCAGACGCGACGACGGCGCTGCCCCGAGAGCGACGTGCAACTTCAACGTCGCCGGCTCGAAGACCATTGTTTGCAGCGTCAATTCGCCGAGGTTCACCGCGTCGAGTGAACGCTGAACGTCCGCGACGCTCAACTTCTTTTCACCGTCGCGGACCGTTTCCAGAATGTTGAAGCGATCGTAGGTCCGGGCCAGGTTGAGCTTCTTCTCCGGCTTGACCTCGGTGCAGAAGTGATTCGTGCAGGAGCAGACGCCCTTCTCGGCGGGCCGAAAGACGACGGTCTTCGGTGTAATCTCGAAGGTGCCGACCTTCGTCCGATCCGCCACCACCATGTTCAGGATCGTCGTTCGCGGCATCGCCTCCAGCTTCTTCTTCGCCTCGTCGATGGTGGCACACTCCTCCAGGATGGCCCGGAAGCACATCGCGTAGGGGACGCCTTTCACGTCGAAACGGCCCTCTCCTTGCCGTGAGGACATCACCTCCAGAACGGCGACACTCAGGCCGGCGTCGTTCATGCCCGAGAGACAACCGACCAGGCCAGGAAAACCGACCGACACGAAGGCGCGCTTGTTCCTGGGCCGATAGACGGTCACGAGTCCGTATTCGTGGATGAAGTCGAGGGAGGGATAGTCGAGGTTGCGGCCCATTAGCGGCCCGCCGGTGCTGCTGCGTTCGGTTTCGATCATGAGGGCCGAGCAGAGGATGATTTTCTTGATGTCGAAGAGGGTGTTGCCGGCGACGATCTTGTCGCGCGGCGCGCCGGACGTCTTGATAAGAGCGTCCATCTCGCCGCGATAGTCAGCGGGGAAGTGTTTGGTCATCTCGCGGCCCTGCGACAGCACGACATTCCAGAAGAAGCCGGCGTTGAAGTAATCCATCAGCCCTTTGGGATAGTCGAGCACCTTCGGGGCCGGCTTGACTGCAAGGACGCCGACCGCTTCGCCCATTTCCTCCGGACTGCCCGAGACCGTCAGAACGGGTACCTTGTTGATGTAGCGCAACTCGCCGGTGCCGTGTTTGCCCTCAGGGTAACGGAACGGCGGTTCCTTCCCTTGCAGCGTGAGGGGAGCGACGAGAACGGCGAGCAACAGAAACAGACGTGACATGGTCTCCTCTTCCTGATCTGGCTCTGAGGGAAGAAGACGCGATAGAATGTGGCCTCGTTGGTGTCTTGATTCAGGGTAATCGATCGAGGCGTTCGTGTCTGCCTGAAATCCCGCTGAGTCCGCCGCTTGCGGCTTGGCGGTCCTGGGCAAAGCCGCAAGCGGTAGGAAGTATTCCCATGCGTTTCGCCGTCCTTGGCGCTCTGGGACAACTGGGACGCGACCTCTGTCCCCGTCTGCCCGGTGAGGTGCTTCCCCTCAGCCGGGCCGACGCCGACCTCGTCCAGCCCGGCGCTGTCCGCCAGCTCTTCGAGCGCTTGCGGCCGGACGTTGTCGTCAACTGCGCAGCTTACAACTTCGTCGATCGCGCCGAGAGCGAACCAGAGGCGGCCTTCGCCGTCAACGCCTGGGCGGTGCGCGATTTAGCCCTGATCTGTCGCGATCTCGGTTGTCTGCTCGTTCATTACAGCACCGATCACGTCTTCGGACTAGACGGGCGCGCGACGCCCTGGCTGGAAGATGACGCTCCCGGACCCGTCAGTGTTTACGGCCTGAGCAAACTCGCGGGTGAGTATCTCGTCCGCGCCTTGTGTCCGCGCCATCTCGTCCTCAGGACTTGCGGGCTGTATGGCCATCACGGCAGCGGCGGCAAGGGAGGCAACTTCGTCGAGACCATGCTGCGCGTGGCCCGCCAGGGCAAGCCGCTGCGCGTCGTCGGCGATCAGGTCTGCACCCCGAGCAGCACGATTGATGTGGCGGCCGCGACCGTCGCGCTTCTGGAGAAGAACGCGGAGGGGCTTTTCCATGTGACGAACGAGGGG